>DAOWGL010000155.1 GCA_030637455.1 Candidatus Nitrosopumilus sp.
CTTTACCTCTGGATTTCATACCATCCATCAGCGTTAGCAATTGTGAAACAATTCTTTTCTCTAGTTCGCCTGATACTTCATCTCTTTTTGGAGCAATTGAATCAATCTCATCGATGAAAATTATGCTAGGAGCATTTTCTTCAGCCTGAGTAAAGATTTCTCTGATTCTTTCTTCACTTTCTCCATAATGTTTTCCCATTATTTCAGGGCCACTAAGAGAGATAAAGTGAGCATTTGTTTCTCCAGCCACTGCTTTTGCCAGTAATGTTTTACCGGTTCCTGGAGGACCATACAAAAGTACGCCCTTTGGTGCTTCCACGCCTATTTTGTCAAACAATTCTGGATGTCTCATTGGTAGTTCTACCATTTCACGGATTTTTTGGACTTCCTTTTTCAAACCTCCAAGTTCATCATAGGTTATTCTTGGTACGGATGAATCAACAGCTTTAGTCATTGCTCCAAGTTTGAAAACTGTATTTTCTGTTACCAAAACAGGTTTTGATGGTTTGGTACTTGTTACAAAAAATTGAACTCTACCACCCATCTGTGTATTGAGAGATACTGAATCTCCTGTTGTAAATACATGATTAAGATAGTTGTAAGTCATGTATTCTTGTAATCCTTCTGCAGCAATCTTTTCAGTTGGAGACAAAACAATCTGTTCAGCATTTACAGCTTCAACTGATTTTAGTGAAATTTTATCACCAATTCCAGCTCCAATATTTTGTCTTGTCATTCCATCTATTTTGATAATACCTGAACCATATTCTTCAGGTGCACCGGGCCAAAGTTTCACATGTGTTTTTTTATTGTATGTGAGTTCTAGTATTTGTCCAGTATTCCATTTTTGATCCTCAATAATTTTAGGATCAATTATAGCTCTGCCTCTTCCAACATGTTGTTGCTGGCTTTCTTCAATTTTTAAAACTATTTCACTCATATCATTACCTCAAAAATTAATGAGGGGATTATTCAACCTCCACCGTTTTGCCTTTGGGTTTTTCCTCTTCAACTAATTTGCAGACAATTTCCAAAACTCCATTTTTGTAAGAAGCTTTTGCAGAGTTTTCATCAACTTTGTGTTGCATAGGAACTTTCACATGATATTTTTTTTCATTGTGTTCTGCTGAAAGATCAACTGTTTTATTTTCAACAACAATTTTGACATCAGATTTTTCAACTCCTGGCATCTCAGCTATGAGTTTTACTACTTTTTCTTTTTCATCGACAATTGTGTCAACGAGTGGTTCTCGTGTATCAGAAGTTTGTGGAAGGCTTGGTTTGCCATTTCCATATTCGTTTACAACAGGTTTTCCATCAGGACCAACGGTCATTGTATAACCGTAATAATATGGACCAGATTCAGAACCATTTCCCTTGAATTCCTCAAAAACGTCATCTGTATCAAAAAAAGAGCTTGACATTTTTTTGAAGATTCTATCAAATTCACTATCAAAGAAGTTTGTCATATTTATCTACTATATGTAATATATATTACATTATATAAAGATTATTGGTATTTCTTTGATTTGTTACATAATCCTCTTATAACTGACATAATATAATAATCTTAATGAGGGTTTCAAACGTGTCTATTCCTGAAGTTGTAAGGGAAATTATCAGTAGAAATCGTTCAATTTCTGATTGCATGAAGATGGATTTGATAAATTATACAGCGCTGGCAGTAAAGATTCAACCAGATATAGAAAAAATTCTAGGGAATTCTGTAAATCTCAATACAGTTGTTGTTGCAATTAAGAGATTTGCTGATTCGTTTGAAATCAAAGAAGAAGTCAAAGAAGAATCAGTTTTGAAAAATGCCAGATTGGCTTTAACTGACGGAATAATGGATGTCAAGTTTTCAGTAAAGGATTCAAACGAAATGGATCCCATGGTAATTTTGGATAAATTCTCCAAGATAACTAACAATTATGATTTTTTTAGGATGTCTGATTCATTTAGATTTTTGGCAGAAGATTTGGAAGACATAAGACAGATTTTTAGAAATGTGCCAGAAAATGACGATATGTTTAGCACTGGTCTTGCAAAGATTAGAATTTCAATCCCCAACTCAAAGAATAAATCAGATGTAGTATCCTATGTAGCCGAAGTATTGCATGTAAATGGAGTAGAGTTAGTAAATGCATTTTTCAGTCAGGATAATATCACAATCATTCTAAATGAGAGAGATTCATCAAGGGCCTATGATATTTTACATTCAGATATCATGAGAACCTAAGCACAGTAGTGAATTTACTGAAAATTATTCTTATAGCATATATTCACCCAATTTGTGAAAAGTGCACGATTGGTAAGAAATAAGAAAAAAATTCTGATTTTAGGAGGAGGCTTTGCTGGAGTAGAATGTGCCAGACAATTAGAAAAAGAATTTGGTAACGATCCTGAAATTGAACTGGTAATGGTTAGTGAAGATAATTTTCTATTATTTACACCAATGCTGCCACAGGTAGCCTCTGGAATGATTGAAACTAGACATATTGTTTTGCCAATTAGAACTGTTTGGAAACAAACAAAATTCTATGAGAGCAGAATTAAAAATATAGATCCTTATGGAAAAATTGTAACATTATGGGGAACAGGAGACAAAAGAGGAATTTCAATACATTATGATTTTCTAGTTGTTGCACTTGGTAGTCAAACTAACTTTTTTGGAATGGCTGATGTTGAAAAGAATGCATACACCATGAAGACACTCAATGATGCTGTTATGTTAAGAAATAGAGTTATTGATATGCTTGAACAAGCAGAAAATGAAACTAATCCGATACTTAGAAAAAGTTTTCTTAATTTTGTAGTAGCAGGGGGTGGATTTGCGGGAATTGAGACTGCAGGTGAATTAATGGATCTTCTTTTAGATGCACGAAAATATTATCCTACAATTCACAAAGAAGATCTCAGAGTTATTGTAATAGAAGCATTACCTATGATCTTACCAGGTTTTAATGAAAAATTAGCAGGATTTGCAAAAGAAAAAATGACAGATAGAGGAATTGACATCAGATTAAAAACTGCAATAACTAGTTTTGATGGAAATGAAGTAACAACAAAAAATTTAGTTCAGAATCCAGAAGATTCAGTTGGTGAACCAATAACTGATGTAGTTAGAACAAAAACTTTGATTTGGACTGCAGGAGTTACACCAGTTAATACAATTAAGAGATCTATGTTCAAGACTGAAAAAGGAAAAGTTATTGTAAATGATTATCTTGAAGTTTCAGATTTCCCTGGAGTATTTGCAATTGGAGATTGTGTATTACACATAGACCCTGAAACACAACGACCATTACCACCAACTGCACAAATTGCAGAAGCTCAGGCAAAAATTGCGGCTAAAAATTTGATTTCATTAATCAAAAATTCTAAAAAAGAAAAATTTGTTTATCATTCCAAGGGACAAATGGCAATTATTGGAAAAAGATCAGGAATTGCTACATTTTTGGGAATGAATATCTCAGGATTTTGGGCTTGGTTAATTTGGAGAAATGTTTACCTCTCAAAAATTACAACATTTGACAAAAAAACTCGCGTATTTCTTGATTGGGTGATAGATTTGTTCTTTGATAGAGATATCTCAAGATTAAAGATAATGAAACGTGAAACTGAAAAAGAATACAAACTACTAGATGAAGTAGATGATGTTTGGTAAAAAGAGAATTATTTTCTAATTTTGTAGATAATTATTGCCGGTGCTGCAAAATACATTCCAACATTCATCAAAATTATTCCAATTCCATAAGATAGCATTTCTGATTCAGAATCAATATCGACATAATTTAGAATTGATAATGAAGATAGCATTGGAGTAAGTGAGAGTTTTACAAATTCTTTGAATAGGGGATTTTCACGTTCCATATCAGCAATTACAGGTGAAAACGAGTAATAGAATTGGTTAAATCCACTCATGAAAGCAGTTCCAGACTCTGTTGATAAAATAGTGTTATCTCTAATTTCTCTAAGTTGTTGTACTTGTGGTGCTAGTTCTGAGCCAAATGTTGCAGTTGCAATTAAACATCCACCCCCTTCTTCTTGATTTAATATTTCAAAGGAATCAATTGTTTCTTCAAATCTTGGAAGTTCAGAATCGAAATTTTCTATGCCGTTACTATAAGCAAATGTATAATATTTTTCAGTGTCATAAATCCACACTTCTTTAAATTTTACATCATAGCTTTCACCACTGGATGAAAAGTCTCCTTCTGCTTCTATGATGTAAACATCATTTCCATTAAGAGTAGTCTCTTCTTGTGAAATAATTCTTAGATTACCTGATTCTAATATTTCTTGTAACGTTAGTGTTTTTTCAGAGATAAGATCTTTTAGAGTTTTATCGCCAGTTTCTTGTACAGTTAAGGAAATTACCGGATTCATTACTCCTGTTTTTGGTCCTACAGCCACTACATCAGGTGCATTTGATTCTGTTTTATCAGGTGTTTGTAATAACCATCCTTCAGGTACACTAAATGCAATTTCGTGCTCAGCACTTTCATATTTTTGATTACCAGAAGATGTTGTAGGTGTTATTGCAGATTCAGTACGTATTGGTTCATCCAATTCAAGAAGATTAGAAATTTCAGAGCGGTTAACAGTTGTAGCTTTTGTAATTTTAACTTGTTCTGAGTTTATTGGTCTGTCACTGGTTCCTATTTCAACTGCTGTAATTTTATCTAAAGTTTCAAAACTTTCCTCAGTTACAATTCTTCCAAATACAGTGTATTGTTCATCTAGAAAATTAGAATCAGCATGAACAATGAAAAATTGTGAACC
>DAOWGL010000113.1 GCA_030637455.1 Candidatus Nitrosopumilus sp.
ATGGGAATTTTAAATTCATAAACACCATGTGGTTTGTCGGAATAACGATTGTATTCTCCAGATTGTGAACTAATTAAGATTAAGTCATTGTGGTTTTCTATTTTAGAAAAATTATTTTCAGATGAATTTCCTTGTAATGTCTCACCAGAATTACTACCCAATGTTAATTTAAAACAAAAATCATTTGAATCAAAAGTTTCTGATTTGTCATTTTCACTATCAAAACAAACCATTGCAAAATTCTTTTCAAAATTAGGTGCTGTTTCATCTTCTGCATCAATTAAAATATAAATAAATTGTTCATAGTGTGCTAGTCTTAAATTGATCTTCATTTCTTCAGTAGTCATATACTCAAGAGAGCTTTGTTTCCATTCTTGTGAATCAGTCCATTTTCCATCAAATGTGATATTTTCCATTGAAGCAGATTGAGTAATTTTTATCGGCTCTGATGCATAAGCATTTGGAAGCAGAAATAAAACTAGAAACAAAACTAAAACTTGCATATTGAATAACAGACTCAAAGACTTTAAAAAAATTTAGACTATTATTTTTATACACCTTTAATTCAATAATATAATATGAATAAAGGAGCAATTATTGGAATTATTATTGTGATAGCAATAATTGGAGTAATTGCGTCATCCTTATCCTCCTCAGAAAATACTTCAGATGTGAATGATACAACTGAAGAAATAATAGAAGAACCTGAGACTACTGGTAGATCACTCAGCATAGAACTAAAGGAATCAGTTGGTATGAAGGCTACACCATGATCCAATTTGGAACCAAGTCTAGATTATTTTTTCCACCATGTTAAATAGTAAACCTCAACCTAGACACTATAATGAAACAAGTAGCATTATTGGCCATTATTGCAGGACTATCTGTAGTAAGTATGGCAACAATATATGCAAGTGACTTAGGTCAAACACCACTGGTAATTGCCACACCTAGTAATGAAAATGTTGGAATGTTTGGACATATTGAATTTGTGCTTGCCGATGAATCTGGCGATGTCAAATCATATTATCAAACTGATAACTTTGTTACAGATCAAGCCTCAGAATGTATAGCATCAAAAATCTTTGATGACAGTCAAACTGTAGGTACATGTGGAGGAATTGGTAGTTCAGTAAATGAATACCTAAACATTCGATTAGGAAATGCAACAGGTGGATCAACTGATCAATCTAGAACAGCTCTTGCCGATGATATGGGTGGAGTTAGAACTGACACAACTGCAGTTTTTAGTACTCTGAGTGCAGGAGACGGACAAACTGAGGTAACAATTGCCACAGAAACTCCTTTCACCTTCGCTGATGCTGGTGGTAATACAACTGCCAATGTTTTTGAAGCAGGTCTATTTGATGCAACCACAGGTGGTAACTCATTTGCAATCCAAAACACTACAGCTGCTGCAAATCCTGGCATAGATGTTAACGATGGAGATCAGCTTACAGTCACTTGGACAATTACAGTAGGTTAGGTTAATTCCTACCACTGAATCTTTTTATTTTATTTATAAAAAATTTATTTTGTAATTTTTAATTTTGCTTTTCTATAACCATGACTAAATTTTTTATCATATAGTTTTGAATATTCATATGATTCCGGATCTATTACATCACTAATAATTACAATTGCAGTTCTTGTAATCTTTTCATCTTTGACTTTTTTTGCAATATTTTCAAGTGTTCCTTTGACTATTTTTTGATCATCCCAACTTGCTTTATACACTACAGCTACCGGTGTAGTTTTTTTGTAACCACCAGCAATTGCTTCGTTCACTAATTTGGAAACAAGATGTACACTAAGATAAAAAATTAAAGTTGCTTTATGTTTTGCAAGCTCTGAAATTTTTTCTCGTTTTGGAACTTTGGTTCTTGATTCGGCCCTTGTTACAATTATTGTTTGAGTAACTCCTGGAAGTGTTAGTTGTATTCCTAGTGCTGCAGCTGAAGCTAAAAATGATGTGACGCCGGGGACAACAATAGATTTGATTCCTTTTTTTTCTAAATTATCAATCTGTTCTTTTATTGCTCCGTAAATTGATGGATCACCATCGTGTAGTCTTACAACTAGTTTGTTTTTTTTTGCATTTTTGTAA
>DAOWGL010000098.1 GCA_030637455.1 Candidatus Nitrosopumilus sp.
AAGATTAAAACCGTACAATTCAGGTTCCAATTATGAAGGACAAGTTAGAAAGGGTACCGTTCTCCCAAGATATTTTTAACGATAAAGTTCATGAGCGTTATTTGGGATATATGGGAGAATTACAAAAAACCGCTGATAAAAAATCAGAACTATTCATACAAGTAAATTATTTTCATAGTTGTTTAGATGATGCAATGGAATTTTTGTTAAAAACTGATCAAGCCAGAGGGCTAAAATCACACCAAATTATTCGAATTTTATTTGAGAAAGGAATCTTAGAGGATGTTGAAGCAAAAAATGCAAATAAAATAAATAAAATTCGAAATCTCTTTGCTCATCAATATGATTCACCACATATGATACGAAATGCAGCAGAAATAATCAATAAAATAGAAATTGAATTAACTGACTTTCCCCCCATGATAGGTCACACTACTGCTAGCATCAAGGAATTAATGGGAAATGCAATGGCAAAATGGGACATGTATCAAAAACTAGATTTCCTCATTCATGATTTAGTTATGAACATGGAAAACAAAGTTATTCTCATGAAAGATTAGAGTTTGTTTCTATTTTCAAATAACTTTCCCTAGACAATAAGATATTTTTTGTTTATGGCAATCGCATTTGCAGGTACCAGGGACATATCTATGAGATAAACAGTCTTTACATCCTTTACTTCGTCCACTTTTTACTCTTAACCGTTCTTTATCCAATTCGTAATTTTTTGAAGAAATACTAACAAATAAAGAGATGAAATAATTGTACAATCATAATGGGCAGTAAAATAAAATGTTCGCACATACTAGTAGCAAAACAAAATGAAGCACTAACAATTCTAGAAAAGATCAAAAAGGGTGAAAAATTTGCCAATTTAGCAAAAGAATTTTCAACAGATACAGGCAGTGGCAAAAAAGAAGGAAATCTAGGCTATTTTACAAAAGGAATGATGGTAAAACCATTTGAAGAGGCAGCATTCAAACTTCAAGTTGGAGAAATTTCTGAACCAATCAAATCAGAATTCGGATATCACATTATCAAAAGACAGGGATAGTTAAGATTTTGATTCTTTGACCTTTTCAAAGTCATCATTAATTTTCTGACTAATTTTCTTAAAATCTTCTTTAATTTCCTTGTGAAGTTTTTTCTCTTTTTGAACTAAATCTCTCATTTCTTTTGATTTGTTACTAATTGACAACATTCTAGAATGAATATGAACAGTTTAGAAGATAATTATCAATTTCAACACCTAAAAAACCAAAATAAAATACACAACATTTTTTTCAGTTACAAAAATTGAAAAAACATGGTACTAGATGATAAAATTCTAGATGAGATTTTAGAATATCTAGATAAATCAATGAATAATTTAGCAAAAGAGGCATTTGAGAATCTAGAATTAGAAGGAGGGTTTCAAGGAGTAGAAGATTTTCTTCAAAATCAATACGATATAAGATTAGAAAATTTATTGTCTGCAAAAAAAAGTAGCATACATCATTTAGAGTCTAGTATGAAAAATAAAGTAATTCAAAGAAAACAATTGGTTTTTGAAAACATTACTAATCAATATCAAAATTAGATAAAAGCATCTAGTCCAGATTTTTTAGATTCAATTTCTTGGTTTTTCTCTAACACCTGTGTCATTTTTTCACCCATTGATTTTGCTGCAGTCATCTTTCTTTTTCCTATCCAATAATATGTCTCATCAATGGTATTTTTTGCTATTAACACTACAAGTTTACCAGTATCTTTTCTACCCGTTCTTCCTCTTCTTTGGATAAATCTTACAGAGCTTGGAACGTTATCATAAAAAATCACCTGATTAACTTCGGCAATATCTAATCCTTCTTCTCCAACACGTGTGGCAACAAGTACTCTAAAAACTCCATCTCGAAAGTTTTGTACAGTTTCAATCTGTTTTTTCTGTTTCAATCCTGCATCGCCAGCTTTTCCAATTAAGATTCCAGCAGAAATTCCCAGTTCAGCAAGTTTATTGTGAATTAAATCAACAGAGTCGCGATAGCTTGTAAAGATCAGTGCTTTCCCTGGGACTGATTCAATAATTTCTTTGAGTTTAGGAATCTTTGAATGTTCAACGCCATGAGATTGCGCTTCATTTGCCAATTGGATTGCTCGTGTAAAATTTGGATCAATTTCAAATAATTCTTTAACGCCAATTCCTTTCTTTGCTTTTGCACGTTCACAGAATTTCAAAAACGGTGTTACTCCATGAACCTCTAAAAGATTCAAAGCATAATGAATTCTAATTGCAGTGAAGAGGGGTTTTGCAGAACGCCTGTTCTGATTTAATACAAATTGTCTTATTCGGAGAAGAGCAGAAAGAGATTGTTGTTCTGCCAAACGTATTCCATTTTTTCTTAAAAGATCATATCGTTCATCTAATGCTAGTTTTAATAATTTTTGTATAGCCTTTAACTCAGAAGGGAGTTCAACGTTAATCCATTCAGTATGGGTTTCTTGAGTGTAAGGTTTTACATCAGGACTATCTTCAGTACGTTCAGCTACACTGGAAATTCGAAGTTTTGTTAAAATCTCAGTAGCTTTATCTTTTTCGCTAGGTAAAGTAGCAGTCATCCCTACAAGCCTTGCAGAAGAATTTTCAAATCTTTCTGCTATTCCAGAGTATGCATAATCACCAGTGGTTCTATGTACTTCATCAAAAATCACAAGGGTGAATTGTTCCGGAGTGACTATACCTCGAATTAAATCATTTCGAGCAATTTCAGGAGTTGCACAAACAATACTATTATTCCAAAGTTTAGTTCTCTTTGGAATCGGATCCTCCCCAGTAACTAGAGAGATATCATCAAGAGTGAGATTATTTTTTAAAAAATCATAATGTTGATTTACCAAAACCCTAGTTGGAGCTAAAAACAATATGCCCCCAGTGCCTTTTGATAAATATTCAGAAATTACATGTAGTGCAACAGCTGTTTTTCCAAGACCGGTAGGTAAAACCACAATACAATTTTCTTTAATAGCTTGATCTGCAAGATTGATTTGATAGTCTCGTTTCTCAATAGAGTTTTTTTTTACATATTTTTTATCAACGAAATCGGTCATCACACATAGAAAGATCGTAATTTATGGATTTTATGCTTTCGTATAGTCAATTATTAGCTAACATGTGATTTTCCGTTTCCTATTAACCAAAATCTATGCCTAAGTTTAGAATTCATGCAGAATATCCACATATGAAATCAAGGTTATGGAAATCTTCCTTCATCGATTAATTCTTTGTATACTGTTTTTTCAATACGAGTTTCGGCTGCACCACATTTACTACACATACCTGTTTCATTAGGATCTTCTTTCATTTTCTTTTCACATTCTACACATTTGTTAATGCCTTTTTTGAATCCCATATCACAATTTTCATCCTATTCAGATAATAACTATGTTTGATCGCAGATACAATCCTATTAGCGTGATCCATATATTGAACAGACAGACAGGATTCATGTGAGTGATACTTTTGACAGACCCGATTGGAATGAATATTTTATGCTTCAAGCAGAACTAGCAAAACTTCGTTCCAACTGTATGACTAGACAAGTAGGTGCAGTAATAGTCAGAAACCACAGACAATTGGCAACTGGATATAATGGAACTCCACCAGGAATCAAAAATTGTTTTGAAGGGGGATGTAAGAGATGTCAACTTCGCATGGAGGGGAAAATTGAATCCGGAGCATCACTGGATAGATGCCTATGCAATCATGCAGAAGCCAATGCAATCATGCATTGTGCAATTTTAGGAATTGAAGCAGGAACAGAAGGAGCAATTCTATACACAACATTTGTTCCATGCCTAGAATGTACAAAAATGGCAATAACTATTGGGATTAGAAAATTTGTTTGTCTTGATGCATATCCTGAAACAGATTATGATTTGTTGGAAGAAGCAGGGGTCGAAGTGGTTAGTTTGGACAAAAGTAAAATTACTAAATGGGCAAAAGCACTAGTTGACAAATACGAAAATTCAGAGTGAGAAAATGCAAGTCAATTTACCTGAAACTAAGAAAATTGAATCAATGCTACCATCAATGTTAGTATCAGCAACATATGATAATATTTCAAAATCAGTTATTTTAAAATTCTATGAACCAGAATCAAAAAAATTAATTTTATGGCATGATGAAATAAATCACAAGCCATATTGTTATTCAAGATTAGCACCAGACGAATTAGATTTTCTTCAAGAAAGAAATGATGTACTTGAAATCAAACAGGTTAAAAAATATGATTTATTAAAAGATGAAGAGATTCAAGTATCACAAATAATTGTAGACAACCCACTATCCATAGGAGGAAATTATGGAGAAAGCATAAAAAATCAAATTGAAACATGGGAATCAGATCTCAAATATTATGAAAATTATCTCTATGACAGAGGATTGATAGTTGGAAGATATTATGAAGTAAAAAATGGAAAAATTGAACCATATGATGTAGAAATTTCCGATGAAGTCAAACTTGCATTGAAAAGTTTGCTGTGGGACAAAGTAGATAGTGAGAGCATGGTAGATGCTGAAGAATTTAAAAAATTTATTTCAGAATGGGCAGATTTACTAAATCAACCAATTCCAAGAATAAAAAGACTCAGTGTAGATATTGAAGTCGAAGCAGTGATTGGAAGAATTCCAGATCCAAAACTAGCAGAAAAAAAAGTTACAGCCATAGGTTTGAAAGGTTCAGATGGATTTGATCAGATTTTTGTGCTCAAAACAGAAGGAACTGAGGAGGGAACAAATGAATTAGAGCCAAACATCAAGATAAAATTCTATGATTTAGTTGATGAAAAAAAAATGATAGAGGACGCATTTGAAATAATCAAGACATTCCCATTTGTTTTAACATACAACGGAGATGAATTTGATTTACCATATCTGTACAACAGAGCAGAAAGGTTAGGAGTAAAAAATTCACAAAACCCATTTTACATGATGAGAGATTCTGCAACCCTCAAAGAAGGAGTTCATTTAGACCTGTACAAGGTTCTTTCAAATAGATCATTTCAGATTTATGCTTTCAGTCAATCATATACAGATTTTTCTCTCAATAGTGTCTCAAAGGCACTTTTAGGAAAAGAAAAGATAGATTATGGATTAGAGTTTGATGAATTAACACTATACCAAACTGCAAATTATTGTTACAATGACGCCCTACTAACATACGAACTTACCAGCTTCAACAAGGATTTGTTGATGGATTTGCTTGTAATCATTGCAAGAATAGGAAGACTGCCAATTGATGATGTTGCAAGATTAGGAGTGTCACAATGGATTAGAAGTTTATTGTATTATGAACACAGACGAAGAAATTGTCTAATTCCAAAACGTGAAGAATTACAAAGAAGATCAGAAGGAGTCATGTCTAATGCAGTAATCAAAGATAAAAAATACAGAGGAGGTCTAGTTGTAGAACCAAAAGAAGGAATTCATTTTGATGTTGTCGTGATGGATTTTGCAAGTCTATACCCAAGCATTATCAAAGTTCGAAATTTATCATATGAAACAGTAAGATGCCCACATGAAGAATGTAAAAAAAATACAATCCCTGGAACAAACCATTGGGCATGTACAAAGAAAAATGGTCTAACATCAATGATTATTGGATCATTGCGAGATTTGAGAGTAAATTACTACAAGAGTTTATCAAAGAAAGAAACACTAACTGATGATCAAAGGCAGCAATACACAGTTGTCAGTCAAGCACTCAAAGTGATTCTAAATGCTAGTTATGGGGTAATGGGTGCAGAAATATTCCCACTCTACTTCCTACCAGTTGCTGAAGCAACAACTGCGATAGGAAGACATACGATTTTAGAGACAATTAAAAAATGTGAAGAGACAGATGTTGAGGTGTTGTATGGGGACACAGATTCATTATTTCTTAAAAAACCAACTCCAGAACAAATCAAAACAGTGATAGAACAGGCAAAAAAAGATCACGGTGTAGATTTAGAGATTGATAAAACATACAGATATTGTGTACTAAGTAACAGAAAGAAAAACTATCTCGGAGTAACAAAATCAGGTAAAGTAGATGTCAAAGGATTAACAGGTAAAAAATCCCATACTCCAGCATTTATCAAAAATTTATTTTATGAATTAGTAGACATACTATCTAAAGTTCAGACAATGGATGACTTTGTCAAAGCAAAACAAGACATTTCAGAAAGAATTTCAATTTGTGGAAAAAAAGTAGAGGCAAAAGAAATCCCATTAGAAGATTTAACATTTAATGTAATGCTAAGTAAAGCTCCTTCAGAATATGTAAAAACAATTCCCCAACACATTCGAGCTGCAAAACAATTAGAATCAATTAGAGAGATCAAAAAAGGAGACAAGATTTCATTTATCAAAATTCTAAACAAGCCAGGAGTAAAACCAGTAGAACTAGCAAAGAAAGAAGAAATTGATTCTAAAAAATACATGGAATTTATGGAATCCACATTGGAGCAAATCACATCATCGATGGATTTAGATTTTGATACAATGTTAGGAAAACCAAAACAAACAGGATTAGATGAATTCTTTTGGAGTTGATTTGAGTCATGGAAGTTGATGGAACAATTTTGACAGTATTGGGCAT
>DAOWGL010000052.1 GCA_030637455.1 Candidatus Nitrosopumilus sp.
ACTCTTTGTTCATTAACTTCAATTAGTATGGGGTATGCTTGAACAGCTTTTTTCTTTACTAGGAAATCTAATAGTTCACGTGCTTCCTTTTCTTCCCATTCTTTTGTTAGCCATCTTAGGGCAAATGGTAACATGTTACAATTCTCCCAAATGAAATCAAGTAGTCTATCTGCTTCATCATTTTTTGTTTTCTTTCTTGAATTTAATGCAAAAATATTTTTTATATTTCCATTTCTAACAAATCCGCCTGCTTGCTCTGTTGTTACAAATGGCTCACACGCATAAGCTGTATTTTCTGAAACTGAAAATCCTCCAATTGACCAAATATTTGGAATTGATTTACCTGCATGTATTGTATATTGATCTAATGAATGTCCACTAAGATTTGCAATTGGCTTGAAACCCCTTTTTTTAATTGTTGTTTCAATGGTTCGTCCAATGTCGCTTGCCTTTACTCCTGTTTTTATCATTGACATTGCATTCCCTAATGCTTCTTCAGCAGCTTGAACTAATCCATCAAATTGAGCATCATAACAAACAGTTACTGCTGTATCTGCAATATATCCGTCAATCTGTGCACCGAGATCAATTTTTACTAAATCTGTATCTTTGATTGTAATGGGATCATTTGGTTCTGCAGTGTAATGAGCTGCAATTTCATTGATACTGGCATTTACTGGAAATGCACATTTTGCACCTCTTTTTTTAATTTCATTTTCTACTTCTTCGCAAATTTCAAATACTGTTTTACCTATCCAGTCTTTTACTCGTACCATCTCTCTTACTTCAGCTGCAATTTTACCTGCTTTGATGTATTGCTCTATTTGCACAATTTCGATCCTAAATTTGCCTTTAAAATGATTATCTGTGAAGCTTAAATTGGGCGATTTTCTGGTTTTACTGGGATCGTGGTCTAGCTTGGTATGATTCTGCGTTTGGGACGCAGAGGTCGCGAATTCAAATTTCGCCGGTCCCACTCTTCTATCATCATCTTATTATCAAATCACGTTCCTATCCAATTGCCGAGCAATGAGGAAGAGTTAGAGTATTGAATTTGAAATGAAATAAACTAATTGAGTCTGAGCTCCGGCACGTTTTTATCAATTCTTGGGTTTTTTGTTTTAATGAACTTTGAGAGGCGCGATATAGTTTTGATTGTCGGGATTTTTCTTATCGTCCTTGGAATCACCCAATACGTTCCATTCCACTATTCCGCATTAATAGGCGTTGGATTTTATTTTGCAATCAAAATGTATGTGGAAAAGAGACGAAAATCTATTGAAAATAGTATTGGGGATGGAATTTGTATGGAATGTGGCTCTAAAATCATACAGACAAAATGCCCAAAATGTGACTATTCTCAAGAATAACTTCTTCGTACGCCTTAATACTGAAAAATCGGGATGGTTTTTGATGGTTTTAAGATATCTGACTTTAACAATTAGCTCAACTTTTCCTCAATCCCATTCTAAAATGAGTCTTTTAGTCAACAAAATAGGAATCAATGATGAATCGTAGCATAATTTTAGTATTTTCTATACTGCTTTTTGCAGGTGTTATGATCCCTGCATTTGCACAATCTTCTGATAATGTTGTAATTAATGAAGTTGATATCAATCCTCCTGGTGATGATTCTGAATCTATTTCTGAATGGGTTGAAATTTACAATCCCACTGACTCTGATATTGATATTGGTGGATGGGAAATTGCATCTACAACTATTCTTAAAAAAACAATGAGTATTCCATATGGTACGATAATTAAATCTGAACAATTTATGACATATTCTTATGATACAGTTTGGTTTACTGATGTAAATGAATCAGTTGAACTAAGAGATGAAAACCAAATCATTGTAGATAAGACTCCTGTCATTTCTGATCTTCAAAATGATTTTACTTCTTGGCAGAGACTTTATGATGGATATGACTTTGATAGTTCTGATGATTGGAAGTTTGTTACATCCACTGCTGGTTCATCAAATGGTAAGCTTGTTGAAACACAAGAAACTGAAGGTGTCACTGTAACTGTTTCTTCTGAACAACCATCATACTTGTTTGGTGATGTAGCAGTAATTTCTGGAAGTGTTTCTGAAGAAGTTTACATTGTAAAACCATTCTTCCAACCCGAACAAATTGTAATTTCAATTACAGGTCCAAATTTTGATAAAACTTTGACGATGTATCCTGATTATAATTTGAATTATGACACTACACTTAGTTTGCATCAAGTACTTGGAATTAATGAAGGAAACTATGATGTATCTGTAAGTTATGCGGGTGTAACTGATACTACTAGTTTTTCAGTAGGATATGAAATAATTGAAAAAGAAATCAAAGAAGATGGAACTCTTGGTATTGCAACTGACAAATCTCAATATATTCCAGGACAATGGGTGACTATCCTTGCATCTGGTACTGAGATTATTCCTTTTGAGGGAATGAAATTTACAGTAACTGACAATGGCGATAATGTCATATCTGAAGGAAATCTCTTTCCAAATTCAAGTGACAACTTTGAAACTAGGATTTTCATAACTACTGTTAATCCTAACTATGGATCTTACAACATACATGCTGAATACTTTGATAGGTCCGCTTCTACGTCATTTGAAGTTGTAGAAGATTTCAAAGAAGATGTACCTATTTCCCTTTGGGCTGATAAAGAAGCATATGGCTTGGGTGATGTCGTTACAATTTCTGGTAGACTGAATGATGTTTTTGTTGGTACATTAAATTTGGAAATTATTCAAACAAAACAGACTTCGATTGGAGATCCTTCTTTAGGTAGTACTGCTGGATTTAAAATTCTAGATGGACTGACTGTTCAAGGTGACGGCTCTTTTGCTTAT
>DAOWGL010000092.1 GCA_030637455.1 Candidatus Nitrosopumilus sp.
CTTTTGGCAATTTACTTTTCCTTACCGTACAATAAAGTACTCGAGTATATAATGTTTTATTCTAAAATAATGCCTGTTAATTCTAAATGAAAATTAGTCTTTATAGAATACTATAATCCAAGAGCACTATGGGAAAAGGCTATTCGACTGAGGAGATTAGAGAAAAACTAATTTCAATTTTGGATGATTCAGTTTCTGGAATGTCTGGAGTTGAGATTTCTAAAAAAATAGACGTCAATAGAATTACAATGTCAAAATATCTCAAAGTTTTTGCAGCTGAAGGATTGCTTCGACAAAAAAATATTGGAAATGTCACTTTATGGTTTTTAGAACCTGGACAGGAATCTTTCAATTTCCCTGATGATTATTTCAAAGTGATTTCACGATATCTTGATTATTTGGTTAAAGGTACGGAGGATCAAGTTTACTCTTTGATTCGTAATTGTATTCATTCTGGGGGTACAGTGAATAGATTGGTATTGGAAGTAATTTTTCCATCCATTGATCATGTCAAGAAATTGTTTGATGATGGAAAAATTGGGACTTCTGAACAAAACCTCTTGATGAATACTATCTCAAAATCCCTTCAAATCTTTAATCAAATTCAGGTTGTCTCTGACCCAAAAAAGAATATAGTTGTAATAGCAGCTGAATCTCAAAGCAGGTTATATTCTGAAGCAGCTTCTGCGGTTTACCATTCTGATGGATGGAATGTTTCCCATTTGGGAGATATGTCATCTTCAATCAATGTGTTATTTGATCTTGATCTTCAAAAATTAATAGGAAAAATCTGGAAACAAAAACCTGGCATTTTGATAATATCTGTTTTCTCTCAAACTGATGAAGGTCTAAGTTTTTTTGCAGATTCTATAAATTCAATAAAAGAAAAATCTGGAAAACAAATGAAATTAACACTTTGTGGAAAAGTATCTAAAAAAACAAAAATCCAATCTGATTTGACATCTGAAAAAATAGGTGATATTTTACAATGGTCTCAAACAATTTCTCAAAATTTAAAATGATGAAAAATGGGCCCGATGTGATTCGAACACATGACCTTTCGATTATCAGTCGAACGCTCCAGCCAAGCTGAGCTACGAGCCCACGAACAAATCTCTAGGCTAGACTCATTTAAGTTTAATTTTCTTTCCACTTGATTGAACATCCAATTGAAGGGTCAAAATCTTTTTCAATTTTTTCTCCAGATATCAATTTCTCCATATTGATAATCATTGTTTTTTCAGTTGCCTTATCATCTGGTTTCATGGCGTTGTCTATCTTTCCATGAAAAACTAGCTGTTTTTGTGCATTAAACAAGAAAGGATCTGGGGTACACATGGCACCATATTTTTTGGCAATTTCTTGTGATTCATCTACTAGATAATCAAATTCAAATCCTTTTTCTTTTGCTGTCTTTTTCATAGCTTCAAAACTATCTTCAGGATAATCTGTAGAATCATTACTGTTGATTCCAATTATTGCTATGTCTTTACCGCATTTTTCAAATAATTCATTGAGTGCATCTACTTTTGCTTTTACATATGGGCAATGATTACACATGAAAATAACTAGAATTCCTTTGTAACTCCCATAATCATTTAATGAATGCATTTTATCATCAATACCCATTAATTCAAAATCTGGTGCGATATCTCCTGTTTTTAGTTTAATTTGTGATTCTAAAAGTACCATATTGAAAATACCTTGTTTTCAAATAAAATCCTTGCCAAGAAGACAACAATTAAAATCCACACTTTATCCATTCTTCTTGTGGGCCGGTAGTATAGCCTGGTAGTATACCCGCCTTGCACGCGGGGGGTCACGGATTCGAATTCCGTCCGGTCCACTTTCTAACAATACGATCAATACTGAAATTCAGACTTCAGGATGGATTTAAATAGGATAAGTTTCCGTTTTTCTATATGACAAGTGCAGCAGACGCATGGCCGGTTTTCATACCACTCATTGTTGGTTTAACTCCAGGTTTAATTTACTGGTTAGCAATTACCGCAAAGAGAAAATAAAATTTACATCTATTTTTAATTTATTTTTATTCCATTGACTGTTAGTGTGGACTAGGTTTAACGTTGTTACCTTTCTTGTTCACTATTTGTCATGCTACCTGAAATTAATCTCTCATCTTAAGGCAAATTCTGATGAACGTCATTTTATGCTCATTTTTGATATTACTTTTAGTCCCATTTAGTCAAGGTTTTTCTCAAGAATATTCAGATAATCCATCTACACTTAATGTGTCTCTGAGTAACGAGTCTCCATTTGTATATCAAGATTCTGAAGGTTATACCGTAGTTGTTGGATTAGTTGATAATAACAATCCTCAAACCCCAATTTCCAATGTAGAAATCCAAGTAAGTTTCTATGATGATTTAGATCCTACTCCTTTAGAAATCGTACAGGGAACCACCACACTTGAAGTAATTCCTGCAAATGGCAAGTCTACATATTCAATTCGTTCTCAATCTCAAAATCCGAGTATATCTGAGGCTTCCGTATCTCTATTGGGATTTGATTCCTCTGTGGAAAAACAAAAAGGACTCATAGTGTATTCTACTGATGTCTTTTTGGATACATCATTTAGATTCTCAGGGGTTTTACAAAATGGAGGAGCTCCAAGTGCTAATACCAATGTCTATCTTGCGTTTTACGATGCCTTTGATCCTCCTAGAATTCTTAGTATATCGACAATAGAACTTGGAAGTGTATCTCTAAACACTGATGTTTCATTTGAGTTAGATGAAGAAATTAATTCAAGAGCAGTAGGGTTTTTCTTATTTGCAGAATCTAGTGTTTTCATTTCTGACTTCGTGGATATTGAAATTCCTGAATCTCGAATTCCTGATAAATTAATCACTATCTCAAATGTATCTGTAGAAGATACTAGTGGAAATAAATTATCTGAATTAAGTGTAGGTTCCCAAGTAAACATAAAAAGTGAAACTTGGATTCAATTTGCTGCAGACGAGGAATCTAATGAAACTGCCTACACATACTATGTACAAGTAAAAGAATCTGGCGAATCACCATATGTAGAATATATTGGAAAATTTGATGGACGATTTATTGGAACAGGACAAGAAACACAAACCATAGATTGGATTCCAGAAAAAGCTGGTTTGTATTTCATAGAAACTTTTGTTTGGGATAGAAATAATATTCCAATTGCCGAGCAGGGTCCATTTGTTCTAGTAATTGTAAACTAAATTCAATTCTTTTTTCTAAAACTCCTCACCGTTTAAATGCAGAAAGGAATATGCAATGTTAATTATGAATCAGCGAATTTTCATTATTTCAATAGTTTCATTAATTATCGTAATTTCTTCTGGACAGTCAGTTATGGGTTATGGTGGACCGCCTGAACAAAGTAGCGCTAACAATTACACAGTAGATATTATTTCTGACAATGCATCATATACGCTTGGAGAATCTGTAATATTTTCTGGTAGTGTAAACAAATATGATGAAGACAGAAATTTACGAATTACAATTTTTGGTGCTGGTAATAGTCTAATCATATCTCAAAAAACTCCTGTAAATGAAGATGGTACTTTCTTACATGAAGTAAATCTTGATGAAAAATTTAGCGATGGTAAATTTAAAGTAAAAACCCAATATGGGAATTCAAAGGCAACAATTGCAATCATTTCATTTGAAGTAATTTCTAACAATGTAGTTTCACAAGATAACAAAATCCCTGATTGGATTAAGAACAATGCTGGATGGTGGGCAGATGGACAAATAGATGATAATTCATTTGTTGAAGGAATTCAATTCTTAATCAAAGAAGGATTCATGAAATTATCAAAATAAAGCAGAATTTCTAAATAGTTTATAGTAAAAATCAACAAAAAACTAGTAGATTTATTTTCAAAGAAAATTATCAACTTACATGTCTAAATTCTCTCTTGTAGCGATGGGTGGAACTTTTGATATTATCCATAAAGGACATCTCACTTTACTATCAAACGCATTTAATATTTCTGACAAAGTTATCATAGGAATTACAAGTGATGAATTTGCTGCAAAAAAAGGTAAAATTCTTACAAACAAATATGATCAACGTTTTGAAAATTTAACATCTATTTTAACAAAAGAATTTCCTAACACTTCTTTTGAAATTAGCAAACTAGAAAATGATTTTGGACCAGCAGTTCTAGAAAAAGAAGTCGAAGCATTGGTTGTTAGTGATGAAACAAGTAATCAGGGAACTATTCTTAATGAATTAAGGGCAAAAAAGAATCTTCCACCCGTTCAAGTTGTTACGGTTCCAATGTTTTTGGCAAAAGATGGTACTCGAATATCTACGACTAGAATTAAAAATTCGGAAATCGATATTGATGGAAACTTGCTATCAATTGACAAGTAGCTTATCGAACTTTGAGTAATTGGAATAAAACAAAATTTTTGGATTGAGCCTTATGGCAATCATTAACCACATGATGAAAAAAATTGATACTGATGTGGCAAATCTCAAACAGGGATTACATCCTCAAAACCTTTCATACTGGTATGATAAAATTATCAAAGAAACTATTGAAATGGCTCCTCCATGGCTTCAGGATAAAATCAAAGTACATCAAGATCCTGTTCTTCCAATGAAATTTAATTTAGATATCTCAAAACGTGCTGTAAGATATTTTATGATTGTAGTTGACAATAATTTAGATGATATGCCATATTCAACAAAACTCTATTTCCTTAAAGTGCAAGAAATAATGTCAATTGAAATGGATAAATCTCTAGTTTAATGAGATTTTTTTATTCTAGGCACAAACCAAAGCTGTAAGTATCTATAACCAATTGATCTAAATTTCTCTATTAATGGACTTGTACAAATCAAAGTATTCAGATGGAAAAACTGATGGAAGAGATTCTAGACGAGAAAATAATACATCTCGCTCTTTTAGAAATTCTGGGGATACCAGAGGTTCACGAGATGAATCTACAACTGTAACTTGCTCTGATTGTGGTACAGAATGTACAGTTCCATTTGTTCCAAGAAGTAACAAACCAGTTTACTGCAGTGATTGTTTCAGACAACACAAACCAGATGATTCCAGAGATGATAGACGTTCAGGAAATGATAGATATTCCAGAGATGATAGAGGTTCAAGA
>DAOWGL010000014.1 GCA_030637455.1 Candidatus Nitrosopumilus sp.
CAAATTCTTGTGCCCTTTCTTTTCCTCCTTGGTCTGGCGATACAACAAGTGGATTTTTCAGGCTCAATTTCTTGAAATATTGTACAAGTTCGGGAATTGCAGAAACATTCTTTGTTTTAATAGAAAAATGTTTGAATCCAATCAAACTGTGAATATCAACTGCAATAATTTTTGATGCGCCAGCTCCTTTGAACAGCTTACCAAGAACTTTCATTGTCACAATTTCTCCTGGTAAAAATTCTCTATCTTGTCTTGCATATCCCATATATGGAATTACAGCAATTACTTCTGATGATGTTTCTTTTGCTTTTGAAATTAGTGATAATGCTTGAAGTAGATTTGTATCAACTGGAGGGTAAATTGATTGTACAACAATAGATTTTTTTTTAGATATTTTTCCACTAAGTGTTATCTTACTTTCGCCGTCAGCAAAAATTTTAACTTGTGATTTTACAAAATTTGCCTTTATTTTTCTAGATAGTTTTCTTGCTACATCCTCAGAAGATTTACCTGCAATTACTGATAATTTACTCAACAAGAAAATATGATTTAATGGGATTCTTAAGTTTTAAGAAAATTATTCTTCTTCGCCACTACCGCGACCAATATCTCCAATACCATATTTGTCAATGGCCTTATTTCTCTTATCTTCTAGCTTATCGATCTCTTCTTGCTCGCGTTTTTCATCTCCTTGGTATACTGTTCTAATTGGCCATGGAATTCTAATATCATATCTTTTGAACTCTTCGTACATGATCATTCTCATGTCTGTTTTAGTTTTGAATTGTGCACCATAATTTCTGACATATACTAATAATATGAAATCTAATGCAGAATCATTAAAATTATTGAATCTCACAATTGGTTGATTGATATCAACATGAATATCTTTATCACAACCACAACTTGGTTGGTTATTTTTTAGGTATGGACATCGAATTTGTCTAATTAGATGTCTACCCTTACCATCAACGACTTCATTCATTGCACGTTTCCCAATTTTTACAAGAATAGCTGAAACCTGTTTAGGATCATTAAGATATGAAACACCTACCTCAACAATAGCAGGTACCATCTTTATTCCCTGTGTGTAGTTGATTACCTGTGCACTGACTAATTGTCTTGTTGGAATTATTGCAATTGATTCGTTTAATGCATCTCGAATATAGGTAACTCTAGGCGTAATTTTGTGTACATATCCATTATAACCTGTATCAAGTTTTACACGTTCACCTTCGACAAATATCTTATCTTTTCGAATCATAATATATGCAAAATAGTTCTGCATAGTCTCTTGTAATGCTAATCCTACACCAATTGCCATTCCTCCTGTAGCTGTAGCAAGTACAATCAAATCAACTCCCCACCAAGCAACAACACCTAAAATTGTCGCAACAAAAATTCCAACTGGAAGTACCTGTTTTGCAGACTTTGGAATTCCTTCTCTTTTCTTTTTTGCATATCCTGGAGGACGAGAACTTGGAATTAGCGGCTCAAAGCCATTTGTTCTTTTTTCTTCCCTCCATACATCAATTGGAAAAATTTCATCAGGTTTTGCACCTGGTTTTAACTTTCTTCCAGATTGATTGTTACCAGTAATGCAGTTTTGATAATATTTTTCATATTTTGAACGCTCAGATTTTTTCCATTCTCCAAATGGGTTATCAACTAATTTTTCATATCCACCAATTGGATTTCCTTTTGTTGTTCGAAATTGTTCCAACTCTAACATACCTTCTTTTGTTTTTAGCTTTTCTTTGAATTCTTCCTCCTCCATATCTTCTGGAATAACTTTTGGTGGAACCCATGTGTACAATTTATGGAAAAAATTATTTTCATCATCAACAAATCCTCTCATTTCAAACCATTCATCAAAATCATTTTTTTCTAACTCTGTTTTATCACGTTTGTTAAGAGAAATTGGAATAAGATGAGAAATTGTATAACCAATTACCAAAATATTAAATGTGTTGAGAATTTTTGCAAATATTTCTTGAGGTGACATTACTTCGTCCCCAATTATAGTTAAGTCATCTCCTAACAAAATACCATTTTGTATGTGAACATTGATTACTGTGATAAATACAATCGCGAAAACTGGTAGAATTGCTCTGCGTATAAATCGTGAAGCATGCGGTCTTTGATAATAGAATTTTTTTGAACCTACCCAAGATGAAAATTTTCTATAACCTAGAGCAATTATAATAAAACCTGCAATCATTACGAAAAATGCAATTTGAAGTGATTCAGATGATGCTAACATCTGTGCAACAGTTTCAAACTCACCTGCAGAAATTTGTGACAAGTCTTCTTCAGCCATTAGTAATCACCATTCTAATCAAACTCATGTCCTAGAATACAAAGGTTAACCCATATTATCACTATTTAGTGAAATTTTAATCAATTTACCATGAAATTTAAAAATTTTCATGCCTAAATGGTCTGTAACTTTTATGAAGGGTAAACGCACTAATTACAAAATGACCTATCAAGAAACAGTATGGAATAATTCACCATCTCTAAAATCTTACACATTATCAAATTTTCGAACTCTTCCACAAATTCAAAAACTAAGTGAGGAAACTCAATTTGAGATGGAGGTTGTAGGAAATGTTTTACCATTTAAAACAAATAACTATGTTGTTGAACAATTAATTGATTGGAATAATATTCCAAATGATCCTATCTTTGTTTTGACATTTCCTCAAAAAGGAATGTTAAAACCAGAACATTATAAAAAAATGGAAACTGCTTTAAAAAATAATTTAGATAAAAAAGAAATTACAAAAATTGCAAATGAAATTCGTTTACAGTTAAATCCACACCCTGCAGGTCAAATGGAATTAAATGTTCCAACATTGAAAGATGGTACCAAATTATATGGAATGCAGCATAAATACAAAGAAACCTGTCTCTTTTTCCCTAGTCAAAGTCAAACATGTCATGCATATTGCAGCTTTTGTTTTAGGTGGCCACAATTTGTTGGCATGGATGAAATGAAATTTGCTATGCAAGAGGGAGAGCAATTAGTTCAATATGTTAGAGAACATCCAGAAATTTCTGATGTGCTTTTTACTGGTGGTGATCCAATGATAATGAAAGCAAAAATTTTCTCAAAATACGTTGATGCTTTAATTAATGCTAAACTTCCAAATCTTAAAACAATTAGAATTGGAACAAAAGCATTAGCATATTGGCCATACAAATTTTTGACAGATTCAGATTCTCAAGAAATGTTAGATATTTTTAAAAAAATTACCGATAACGGTTTGCATCTTGCATTTATGGCTCACTTTAATCATTTGAATGAATTATCCACTGATGCAGTAAAAAATGCAATTAAAGAAGTAAGAAAAACAGGCGCACAAATCAGAACTCAATCCCCTCTATTAGCACATATCAACGATGATGCTGAAATGTGGGCAAAAATGTGGACCAAACAAGTTCAGTTAGGTTGTATTCCATACTACATGTTTGTAGTAAGAGATACAGGTGCTCAACATTATTTTGGAATTCCACTAGTCAAGGCATATGAAATTTTCAAAAAGGCATATTCTTCAGTTAGTGGATTAGCTAGAACCGTTCGTGGACCAAGCATGTCAGCAACTCCAGGAAAAGTACATGTTATTGGAACTGCAAACCTGAGTGATCAAAAAGTAATTGTTTTGAGATTTTTACAGGGTAGAAATCCTGATTGGGTACAGGTACCATTCTTTGCAAAATATGATGAAAATGCAATTTGGTTAGATGATCTAAAGCCTGCACTAACTGACAAATTCTTTTTTGATGATGAGATGAAAAATTTCAAAATGACACATCCTACTGAAGATTATCCTGAATCTTAGAATTAACCTGACTAACTTGACAACTCTAACTTACAAGACCACATTAGTAAAATAATTTAGAATCAATATCAATTGAACTCAGATCAAGTATTACAGACTATTCAAAATGAAAATATATCATTCATAGACTTTTGGTTTGTAGATATTTTCGGTGAACTTCATAATGTTGGAATGCCAAGTTATGCAATTGACAAAAATAGTTTTGTTAATGGTCTTGAAAAATTAGATGCAAGTTCAATTGTTGGCTTCAAATCTGTAAACAATTCAGACATGATTTTAATGCCTGATCCAAACTCATTCAAAATTCTTCCTAATGATTATGATCCAGGTAATAGAAAAAATGCAAGAATGTTTTGTGATCTTTATGATGGAAGTACAAACAAAGAATCAAGATACACTAGAGATTCTAGAGGTATAGCTTTCAAAGCATCAGAGAAACTAAAAGAATTTGGATTAACTCATACTAATTGGGGTCCTGAGATAGAATTTTTTGTTTTTGACGCAATCAATGTTTATCCGTCTCCATATGCAGCAACTCATTCTGGAGGAGGTTCAGGTTACTCAATTGAATCCAAAGAATCCCCTTGGGCAAAAGGAAATGTAAGTACTGCAATTGATATCAAAGAAGGGTACTATCCATCACAACCAAAAGATACTCTTAATGGTTTTAGGAAAGATGTTTGTGAAGATTTATACAATTATTTTGGAATAAAAATTGAAGCTGAGCATCATGAAGTTGCAACTTCTGGTCAATGTGAAATCAATTTAGTTTATGATGAAATGATTACTATGGCTGATAATGTTATTGCAGTTAAAAATTTAGTAAAAGTTAAAGCTAAAAGAAAAAATAAAGTTGCAACCTTTATGCCAAAACCAATTTTTGGTGACAATGCATCTGCTATGCATACACATCAAAGTCTATGGAATGAAAATAGGAATGAAATGTATGATGAAAATGATGATGTAGCACAAATGAGTCAAATTGGCAGATATTATGTTGGTGGAATTCTAAGTCATGCTTCAGCACTATGTGCAATATCAAATCCTACAACAAATTCATACAAACGTCTTGTTCCTGGATTTGAAGCACCAGTCAATGTTTGTTGGGGATTGGCAAATCGTTCTACAGCTATTAGAGTTCCAATGTATAATCGAAATCAAGAAAAAAGTAAGAGAATTGAATATCGTGTACCTGATCCAACAGCAAATATCTATCTTTTAGAAGCTGCATTACTACTTGCAGGACTAGATGGAATTAAAAATAAAATTGATCCTGGTGATCCAGTTGAAGAAAATGTCTATAAACTTTCTACAGAAAAGAAACGAGAATACAATATTGGATCTCTACCTGTATCTTTGAAAGGAGCATTAGATTCTTTGTCTAGTGATTCAAATTTCTTAATAGATATTTTTACAAAAGATTTTCTAGATGCATATTCTGAATTAAAATACAAAGAATATACTGCATTTGCACAAACTCCCACAGCTTGGGAAGTTTCGATGTATGCGGATGCATAATTGGTACAAACATCGATTATTTCATGAAAATTAGTAAAACGTTTTTAAAATCAAATTTGGTTTTTTTAGTATGCAATTAAAATTATTCTTACTATTTTTGTTAATCATTCCAGGTCTATCTGGAATCGCATATGGTCATACTATCGATGCTGTAGGCGAATATAGAGTAGAAATTGGTTGGATGAATGAACCTGTGGTATCAGGAGAAACTAATGCAATAGAATTCTATGTCAGTCCACTAATAGTATGTCCAGAAATTTCTGAAGCATCCAAATGTGCAGAATCTCAAGAATTTCAGAATGGAATTTCAAATTTGAGAAAAACTGTTAAAATAAAATTAATTTACAAAGATGAAAACATTACACTTCCTTTATCACCTGATCATAATATCCCAGGAAAATATCATGCATTTGTAAACCCAACTGTTTCTGGATTTTACCAAGCAAATATTTTAGGAACAATTGTTGATACACCAATCAGTTTATCCATGCATCCACCCAAAGTTGATGAACGATCATACATTGAATTTCCTGAACCATCTGACATTACAATAACACAAATGATTGATGGACATACTGCATTGATTGAAGATGTTAGTGATATGAAAGAATCAATAAACAATCTAGAAAAAAAACAATCTGACAATATAGGATATGTTGGTATTGGAGCAGGTGTAATTGGAATTGCAATTGCAGTAATTGCACTTAGTAAATCTAAGAACTAATCTGATATTTCATTATTTTTTTTAAAAGAATATCGTAGTAATATTGGACCAATGAATATCGTACCTAATATTACAAAAACTAGTGTAGAGAAAATACTTTCAGAAATAATTCCATAAGCTAATCCTAATCCAGCAGTGATAAATGCAATTTCACCTCTAACAATCATTCCGTATCCTATTCTCAAACCCTTATTCTTATTTTTGAGTAAAATAATTGCTGGAATTCCTGAACCTAAAATTTTACTGAGAATTGCAATTATCAAAATTACAAAAAATAAGATGATATCTATATTCATAATATTGGAGATATCCACATGTGCTCCCATTATTGCAAAGAAAAATGGTGCAAAAATAATTTGTAATTCTCCAACAAATTCTCTAACTGGTTTTACTAATTTTGAGCCTGCAAGTCCCATTCCTGCTGCAAATGCACCCACAATAGGATTTAGACCAATGATTGAAGCAATAGCTGCTATACCAAACGCTGAACCTAATGCAGTTGCTTGTTTTGTTCCACGAGATTCAAGAGTTGTTGGTCTGGTTACTGCTATTGCATGAACTATTTTTGGAAGTAAAAATACCGCACTTAACAATAGAATAACCCACAGAAGTAATGATTCTGATACTTCATACAATACTGTCTCCAATGATGGGAGAGAATGTGCAATTACTATAGAAATTATTGCTGATAGAATAGCCAATCCCAATACATCATCAAGTACTGCAGCATTAATCAAAATATTTCCCTCCTTTGTTTTCTCTTTTCCTAATTCTCCCAAAATTGTTACAGCAGCTGCGATACTTGTTGCACTTAGTGTTGCACCAATAATCATTGCAACCATCCAATCAATTCCAAATAAAATTGAAATTCCATATCCAAGTCCTAGTGGAACAATTACTCCCGCCGTACCAATAATTCCAGCTTGAATTCCTACATGCTTTAAACCAGAAAAAGTGAAATGAAGTCCTGCTGAAAATAGAATTACTATTCCAGCAATTTGCCAAAATGATAGCATTAAATCATTTAGCTCTACTAATGGTTTGTCAAAAAACGATATCAAACCTCCTAAAGCAAAAGGGCCCAAAATTATTCCACCTATTACAAAACCAATTATCTCAGAAATTCCAAAATGTTTACAAATTCTACCTAATGCCATTGAGGGAATTACTAAAATTAAAATTCCTACTAAGGTTGGTATAGCATCAAACTCTGTAACCATTTAAGTTTGAATTTGTTTTGAATTATTAAAACTAATTTTAAAAATCAGATTTGATTATATCATTGGGATTTGAGTCTAGAATTTTTAGAAACTTTATAGAAAACTGCCCCGATGCCTATAATTGCAATCCCCACAAGCACAACTTCAACTTCAAATTGGAATGCCATATAGACAGAAATCCCTAACCCAAATAATGGCAGAATTGGAAATTTTCCAATATTGATCGGAACTTTGAATTTTCGTTCAATATCTGGTTCTGTATAACGTAAAACAATAACAGCCAAATTTACAGCAGCAAAGGTAATTACAATTGCAAAAACTGTAATATTTGCAACAATTACAATATCTCCAATTAATGTAAAAGCAATTGATGTTATCAGAATTACAATTACTGCCATCCAAGGTGTTTTTGTCTTAAAATGAATTTTTCCTAATATGGCGGGAAATACTTTTTCTTTTGCCATACCATAAAAAATTCTAGAGCCTGCAACAAGTGTAATCAAAACTGTATTGGTAATAGCAAAAAGGGCAATAGATGAAAGTAGAATATGTGCTTCTGATCCCAAACCTCTTTCTGCTACTAATGCAATTGGAGCAGCTGAAGTGGCAAGTTCTTCCCAATTTACAACTCGAACTACAGCTAAAGAAACTAGTATGTACAAAATACCAGATATTACAACTGATAGAATTATTGCTCTAGGCAGTGTTTTTTTAGGCCTTTTTACCTCTTCTGCAACATTTGCCATATCTTCAAACCCAATAAATGCGAAAAATATCAAAACAAATGCAACAACAATTCCCGTGAAACCTGTAGGACTTTCAGTATAATTTACAGGTTCAGGATTTGCAAAAGTAAAACCAATGATAATTATCAGAATCAATCCTGAGGCTTCAATTATTGTAAAGATGGTATTTGTCCATGCTGATTCTCTAATTCCTATAAAATTCACTATTGAGAGAATCACCAACAAACCAATAGCAGAAATAATAATTGGAACATTTACAAATTCTGCAAAATATCCTCCAAACCCTAGTGCAACTGTTGCAGCTGTAATTATAGATGTAATTGCTGTTAGCCAACCTATTAGAAAAGCAAAAAAATTGTTTTTAAAAGCATTTTTGATGAAAACATATTCTGCAGCTGCTTTTGGAAATATTGATGTTAATTCTGCATAACTAAATCCTGCAAATAATGCAACAACAGATCCTAAAGCAAATGCTATCCATACAGAATCTCCTGCAAACCCTGCTGCTTCTCCAATTAAGACATAGATTCCGGCACCAAGAATTAACCCTGTTCCATACATTGTGAGTTGAAAAAGACCCATGTGACGCTTTAATTCAGACATTTATTGCAATCCTAAGAAATTAGAAAATTTAATCCATACCCTACCAAGTAAGCAACAATTGCAGCAATCCCACCAATGATCAATGTATTAATCCCTGAGTGCAACATCGATTTTTTTACAATTTTTCCTTTAATCATTCCAACTAGAAAAAATGCAGCAAGAACAAATACAATGGAATATACAAAAGCTTCAGAATTTTGTTCAATTCCTATTATCATGAATATCATAAATGGAATTAACGGAATCAATCCAACTATATTGAAACCAACAAAAGTACTTACAGAACTATGAATGGGATTTTTTTCATTCTCGATTAATCCTAGTTCCTCTTTCATCATTGTGTCTACCCACACCTTTCTTCTAGATGTGATTATTCGTACAACGTCTTCTAATAATTTATCCTTGAATCCTTTTTCTTTGTAAATATCTCTAATTTCTTCTCTTTCTTGTTCTTCTAAATTATCTATCTCCCATTCTTCTTGTTTTCTTTTCATTGCTACAAACTCATTTCTAGCCTTTGATGCCTGATAATTTGCAGCAGCCATAGAAAATCCATCTGCAAATAAGTTTGCAAATCCTAGAATCAGAATAATCCCTGAAGGCAGTGATGCACCCATTATTCCTGCAACTATTGCAAAAGTTGTAACTGCTCCATCTATAGAACCATAAATAAAATCATCAAAATGCCATTTCATAATACTGTAATTCTTTTCAACTTAATGTTTTAATGTATTTACAAAATTATTATTTTGCAATAGCCTTTGTAATGTCAGTTTTACTAATTATTCCTGCAATTGTTTCATTTCCATCTAATACTACCAAACCACTAACATTGTTTTCCAAAATTAGTTTACATGCATCTGATAAATTCTGATTAAATTTGATAGTGATTAATCCTTCAGTCATGACTTCTCTGGCTAGTGAAATATTTCCAAATCCTTCTTTTGAAAGAAATCCTTGTCTAATTTGATCTGAGATTCCATATCTTGAATCATCTAGTTCACTTCCAAGCTCAATTCCAATTCTGAATAGATCTCTAAACGAAATGATTCCAACGGCTTCTTCATTTTGATTTTTTACAATTAATCTAGAAATTTTCTTTTCTAACATCTTTCGTACTACTTTGTATAACGGTGCGGCAGTATGAGTAGATTCATAGTCATGAGTCATAAAATCTACAACTTTCTTTTCATCAGTAATATTTTCAGCGTAATAATTTACAAGATCACTTTTTGTAAAAATTGCTTTCACTTCTTCTTTTTCACCAATAGCCAATGAACTAATATTTTTCTCAACCATTATTTTTGCTGAATTTTTAGGAGTGATTCCTTGACTTACAAATTCAATTGGTTTCATTATTTTTGTAATGGGAATTTCATCTAGTCCTTGCCTTGTAGTTTCTGAAAATAAAAATAATCCAATATCTTTTTCAGTAATAATTCCAACATGTTTACCATTATCTACAACAACTAATCGACTAATTTTTGTATCCAACAGCATTCTAATTGCATCTGAAATTGTTGAATTTTTTATTATGGAAATAGGCTTTTTTGAAATATTACTAATTGACATTTCTTATTTTTGTAGATTTTTCTTTAAAAATAGGAGATATAATTTCCAATTTTGATTATGATTAGGTTTTCAACTTTGGAAATTGATGGTCTTTTTATATTAGAATAATTACAAATTGATACATGGCTAAGTTTAACAAAATTCTTGTTCCACTTGATGGTTCTGCAAATGCCACTCGTGGTTTAGATAGAGCAATTGAAATTGCAAAAGGCAGTGGTGCTGAAATCACTGGATTTTATGTATTTCATTTGCCTGTAGCAGCAGGAATCAAATACACAGCAAAAATGAAAGAAGAAGCACAAAGAAAAGCTGTAAAAGCTATTGGTCCTGCTATGAATAAAACCCAAAAGGCCGGTGCCACTTTCAAATACAAAACTGGTGGTGGAAATACTGGTTCTGAAATTGTCAAATTTGCTAAAAACGGAAAGTTTGACATGATTGTAATTGGTGCAAGAGGATTAGGTGGTGCAAAAGAAGCATTTCTTGGAAGCACATCAAATTATGTAATGCACAAAACCAATATCCCAGTATTAGTAGTCAAATAGTTCAATCTGAACTTTTTTCCATTTTTTCCATATCCTTGATATTCTATGCGTAATAACCTACAAGTATAGGAATTTGAAAAAATAACTTTGGTGTAGATTATGGTAGAAAGTAATTATGATATTTTAAGAATTGTTGAGGGTTCAACAGAAAAAGAAATTCGTGATGCATTTAGACGATTAGCTCTCCAGTTTCATTCAGATCGTGGAGGTGAAAATGAACAATTTATCAAAATTAAACAAGCATACGATGATCTAAAAATTGGTAAAAAATATCCAGAAACAGATTATGAAAAATTAAAAAATTCCAAAGTATATTCTGGTGATTCAGAAGCTGATGTAAGAAGAAAAAACCAGATTTTAGGTCAAGAATTATTCAAAGAAATGAAAACTGCTGAAGAATGGGCTGCCACTTTGAATAATTCAAACACAACTGCATCTAGATTGTTTGGTTCAAAAACCCTTGGAGAAATTGAATTAGAACGAAAGGCTAGTGGTGCTTTGTCAATTAAAGGAAATTTTATGGCAGGAAGTTTTTCTTATAATGGTCCAATAATTATGCAGGGAAGTATTACTAGTCCATCATGGACAGAAGAATTTCAGACAAATATCCATCTAACTAATGGGGATTTCAAATTCATTAATCCACTAGAAAATAAATACAAAATTGATAATGGTGCAAAAATTATAGTAGATAATGGTAATGTTGTTATTGGAAATGTTTATGGAAGAAAATTTAAAATTGAAGATCCTGTACGCGTAGGTGTTTTTCAAATTCAAGAGCATAGAACTCACATCTCAGCTTTAAATGGAAAAATTATTGCAGAAAATATTGCAAATACAGTATTACTTGAAGCTGATTCTGTTATTGTTTTGAATGTTGAAGACGATGTAAAAATTTCTGCAAGAGAAATTTTATTTTATGGTGGAAAGTTAACTTTTGATTCTGAGATTTTATTAAAAGAAGGTGGAACAATTAGATTCTTTGAGAATTTTTCTATTCAGGGACTAAGTGGTGATGCAATAATCAAACTTGAAAATGGTAAAAAAATTAGATTATTTGATCTTAAAACTAAAAAAATTAAAGATTTAGCTGATGAATTTGTATCAAACAAAGAGAACTACATCAAAGATGCCACTATGGTTGGTCGTGGATTTACTATAACCTATACAATGTTAGATAATCTCTCTTTGAAACCTGCTAAAAAACAAAAACAAGGTTGGGCATCAAAATTTAGATTTTCTAAAAATAATTAGAGGTAAAAATCGATTTTTAGGCTTGATAATGACAGTTTCTCATAAATAAGACCTTTTTTGAAAATTATACATGAAAAAGATAGAGGCTGTAATTAAAAGAAAAAATTTTCCTACCATTAAAACCAATTTGAATACAGTTGGAACTTACATTATTGATAAACGAAATTTAGATGATAGTGATATTTATGATGAATCACAAGGTTCTCGTGCTGGTTCTACTGGAGTAAAGTCAGTACCACTTGCAAAAATCGAAATGGTAGTTTCAGATAAAGATGCAAGAAAAGTAGTAGACATGGTTTCAAAAACTTCTGGTTTATCATCAGTTCATGGAGGTAAAATCTTTGTTTCTGAAATGGAAGAAGTTGTAGATATGGAAACACTTGACGGACAACAAGACCTTGAAATATCTTTAGATAAAAAACCAGAATCAAAATCATTACCAAAGCGCAGTAGATTAGTCCCGTTACAAAAATTTACTTTACATAAACTACAAGAAACATATGAAGAAAACAAAGAAACCCTTCGAAATGATTACAGAATAAAATCTTTTAGCGATTTTGTAAATTATTGTATTATGAAATCACTTCCAATTTTAGAAAAACAATTAAAAAATCCTACAATTATCTATGAAAATAATTTTGGCGATTTTTAATAGTAGCCATTAAACAAAGCTAATCCTACTAATGTCATACCTACTGCTGCGAGTATTAATTTTGCAATAAAAATTCTGGATATTTTCATATAGCTAGACCGACAATTAATGGTACAACTATAACTCCAACTATTACGGCTACTTTGAGATAATCTTTACCGTGAAGTGGTTGCATTTTTTCTCTATGAAATAACTTACTTTTACGTAAATTCATAATCTTTCTTAGATTGTATTATCCCCTTCAGCAGTAGTTGCAATATCTATTGCACGTAAAATTTGTGAAACAAAAATTTTACCAACTCTGCCATTTTCTTTGATAATTCCTATGACTTCATCTTCTTTTGTATCTGGTATTATGACTTCTAAATGATATTTGTCACTAAATTGAGGCACAAAAATCTCACTTCCTTTTGATGCGTGAATTTCCGGACCTGGTTTCTTTCCTCTTCCTCTGACTTTGGAAACTGTGAGGCCCCCTATGCCTATTTTTTTTAACCCTTCACTGATTCCCATGACATCATTTTCGCCAAGTATTACTTCTATTTTGAGCATTTAGTTATTGTAATTTCGATTACACAAATATAATTTCTGGTTTTGATGACTAAATGATTATCATTTGTATATCAAATTTCGACATTGTTATTAATTCTAAATTAACCATTTTTCTCAATGGTACTTGATTCTGGAGATACAGCATGGATGCTTGTAGCTGGAAGTCTTGTATTGCTTATGATTCCTGCATTGGGTCTTTTTGAATCTGGATTATTAAGGAAAAAGAACGCTGCATCAATTTTTATGCAAATCTTCTTTGGTTTGGCAATGCTTAGTGTCATGTGGTTTATTTTTGGATTTAGTGTTTCCTTTGGTGATTCAACTGGAGGATTAATTGGAAATTTTGATTGGTTATTTCTTAAAGGAGTTCCATCTGATGCACCATTGGAACAATATGCTCCAACAATCCCTGGTGTGTTGTTTGTTAAATTCCAATTAATGTTTGCAGCAATTACTCCGCTATTGCTTACAGGAACTATTGCTGAAAGAATGAAATTCAGTTCATTTATCATATTTATTGCAGCATGGTCTATGCTGATTTACTATCCACTTGTTCACTGGGTTTGGGGTGGTGGATGGTTAGCACAACTTGGTGTTGTTGATTTTGCTGGTGGTATTGTAATTCACACAAGTGTTGGAATGGCAGCTCTTGCTGCCGCACTAGTGCTTGGTAGAAGAAGAAACTATGGTCCAGCCATTATGATTCCTCATAGTATTCCACTTGCTGTTTTAGGTTCTTCATTATTGTGGTTAGGATGGTTTGGTTTTAACGCAGGTAGTGCACTTTCTGCATCAGGTGGAGTTGCTGGTAATACTGTAATTGTAACCCACATGGCCTCATCTGTATCTGCTTTAATTTGGGCAGGACTTTCATGGATTAGAACTGGAAAACCATCAGTTGTAGCTACAATTAACGGCGCAATTGCAGGTCTTGCAGGAATTACTCCTGCATCTGGATTTGTTAGTCCTGAACATGCATTTGTAATTGGTATTGCAATAGGTGTAATTTCATACTCTGGCGTAGTGTTATTCAAAGAAAAATTAAAGATTGATGATGCACTTGATGTAAGCTCTGTTCACGGTGTTGCAGGTATTGTTGGTGCGTTAGCTATAGGAATTTTTGCAAGTACTGCAATTAATCCTGGAGGAGTAGACGGATTACTCTTTGGTAATCCAGATCAACTTTGGATTCAAGCAGTAGGTGTTGGTGTAGCAGCTGTTATGGGATTTGGTGGAACTTGGATAATTCTTCAAGTGTTGAAACGTACTATAGGAATTCGAGTTTCAGCTGAAGTTGAAGATGTGGGATTGGATATTAGTGAGCATGCTGAATCTGCTTATTCTGACGAAGAAGAATTCTTGCTGGATATGGATGATTATAAAGATGAATTACAGGAAAAGGATGAAATACTATTCAAAAAGAAATAAGATGGTAATAAAAAATGACAGTAGACTATAATGAAATATCAAAACAAGTTCTTGATTTAGATCCTAAAGTTAGATTTGCAGGTGTTGCAAATAGTAAGGGTGAGATGATTGCTGGTGGACAAAAAGAAAATGTAGAAAAAATCTTAGATGGTGAAAATGTCAAAATGTCAATTCACTATGCACTGCAAAAAAGAGATCTTTATACAAATTTAGCATACAAACTAGGTAAAGAACAATCATCAATTACAGAATACGCAATAGTTACCATGATTAGTATTCCAATCAATTCCAACGACTTGTTTATGATTAGTACAGAACCAAGAGCAGATTATTTGAAAATTATTGATTTTGTTCACGCTGCTCTAAAAAATTCAGAATAAAGGCTGTTCTAGCCCCAAAATTCCTGTTTTCAGATTAAGAAATATTTTTTCTAATACTATTTTTTTCTTTTAACTTCAAAAATACTATAACCGTATTTCTCTTTTATTTCAATTGAACAAAATTGCATAAATTCGTATTCATCAAACTCCTTTAAAATTTCATACATGTTACTACCAACTACTATACTATTTTTTGGACAAAATGAATTTATTTTAAAACATCGATTCACCGTAGGTCCAAAAATATCTGAAATTTTAGATGTAGTACTTTCAGCTACTTTTACAGCACCATATGTTGCACTAATTTTGTAATCTAATGCATCAATATTTTGTGCATTGAGTTCTTTTTTGAGTTCATCATGAGATTCAATCATAGATAAACAACATTCTAGAACATTTTTCATTGCTACATTATCTTTAGAATCAATATTTGCAAATCTAAACATCAAAGCATCTCCAATATTCTTTACAACTTCTCCATTATGTTTAAGAATAATTTTGGCCATAAAATTTAGAAAAATTTCATACATTTTACTTACATCATCATCTGATAATTTAGATGATATTCTAGTAGAATCACTCATATCAATTACACCAACACAATCATTTTCTTCATGTTGAGAAAATTTTAGCAGCATACCGCCTTCAAGTTGTTTGATAACCTTTTCTTTCTCTTTGATCTCAATTAATGATTCTTCAAGTTTTTGTGCCATCAAATCAAACGCATGAGATAATTCCCCAATTTCATCACCTGTTGTAATATTTGTTCTTACTTCAAAATCCCCACTTGCAATTTTGTTTGCAGCATTTTTTAATTTGAGAACTGGTCTTGAAATTGATTTTGATATTACAAAAGCAACAATTCCCATTCCTATGGTGATCACTATTCCAGTTTGTAATATTCTATCTTGAAGAATCTCTATTGGTTTTTCTACTTCTGCCTTGTCAATTTCAACAAGTAATACAATGCCTAAATCATTTGCACAATAAGATGATCCGTAAATTGGAATATTTCTATAATCTTCATAAAATCCTAAAATTTCTTCGTCATTATTGAAACATTTTTGGACGGCTAAGGTATCAACTTTTTGCTGGAATACAACATTATCTAAAAATCTAGATTCAGACAACATCAACAATTGACTATTTACAATGTATACTTCACCAGATTCTCCCAATCCACTTCGATTAATCATAACATTATCAATTGATGCTGTTCTCATTCTTGAAATAATTACACCGATTGGTTCATCCCCTTTTTTACTATCATCAGCAAAAATTGGTGATACTACTATCATTTTTTTCCCAGCTTCTGAAGATTCAAATTCTACAAATGATTCTTTTATTCCTCTTTGAAAAAATTTATTTTCAACAAAATTTTCATTTGTATTGCCAGTAAGAGAAAAAAATATTTTCCCATCATTACCAATTATTTTTGTATCCTCAAACTCTATAGAAAACCCAATTAATTCTTGAAATGCTTGAACTTGAATTAAAAAGTCTCTGCGATTATTTTCTTTAAATTCTTTTAGTTTGTTTTCAGGAATTTGATTCATTTCTAAAACTAATAATTGAATCATAGGATCATTTGCAAGAATATTGTTTTGTTCAATTCGTGATTCAAAAAGTAATCTTAGTGTATCTCCTCTTACTATTGATTCTCCTAGTAATTGATTTCCCGCTCTTTCTTTTAGGATTTGATCAGCATAATTGAAACTAAGAAAACCTGTAATCGAAATAGTAACAACGGATACAATCAGTACCAATAAAATGAGTTTTTTACTAAGATTAAATGAAATCGACATTTTTGTTCTATGTTAATTTTATAGGAATATCAACTCTTTTTAGTATTTTGTGCCTATAGTAATTCTTTGAATTGATATTAATTTGCAATAATGAAAATAACCTCAAGTATTTAATTAACTAAATTCTGCCTTTAGAATATGAAATTTTTATTATTATCCACACTTTTTGTAATTTTAGCTTCTACATCTTTTGCATATGCTGAGGAATACATCATTGATATTCCATTTGGCGCATATAATCCTGAATTAAATACTCCAGCAGAAGTTTGGTATGACCCTCCTCAAATAACTGTCACAGTTGGAGATGTAATTACTTGGTATAATGATGATAGAGAAGCTCACACTGTAACTAGTGGAGAGAGTCCAGGACGATTTGGGTGGATGGATAACAGAGACTTTGGAACACCTGATGGAATGTTTGATAGCGCACAATTTGCTCCAGGAGAATCATGGTCGTACGAATTTGAAGAATCAGGTGCATTCACATATTTTTGTATAATCCATCCTTGGATGGAAGGAATTGTAATTGTTGAAAATGAAATACCAGATTATCCTCATGACGCTACAGGTAAAAAATTGGAATTTCCATTATTACAATACACTCCAGATAGAAATATAGAAGTAAATCTATCATGGGATCCCCCAGTCATTAAAACTCATGAAAAAATTCAATTTGTTTATCAATTCTATGATCCACAAACAAATTCTAATCTTGCAGAAATGAAATATAATTTTGTAATCTTTCAAAATGGACAAGAAATTTTTAGAGATGAAGGACTAAGTCAAATTGGAGGAGATTATAGAAATTTTGTTTTTAGTGATTCTGGATCTGTCATAGTAAGAATAGAAGGAATTCAATCACCTTCAATTTTTGCTGAGGAAAGTGTTACTGTATTTGGAGAAGTTGGAAGTAAAGAACAACGCTCTGTTGATTTTACTACTGCAGTTTATGATAATCCAGAAAAAACATCACATGAAACTTATCACATAAAACCGGCTCAAAGACTAACAACATATTACGAATTAATGTTAATCATCATTCTTGTTCCCGGTGTAATGTTCCTTGTAGCTATGTTTTGGTTAAAGAAAAAACCTAAAATCAAAGAAGATACGCAAGGCGCTGTTAAAATTTAAAATAATAAAAAGAAATTAAAAATTGATGAACTAATCTAATCGATTAATTCAGTCCAACCTTTGACGAAGACTGAGTTCTTGTAGAGTGGAACTGGTTGTCCAACAGTAAAGTCCATTGGTCGCATCCAAAAGATTGCTTTTGTTGGGCATACACCAATGCATGCACCATCAGAAATACATCTTTCTGGGTAAAAGACAAATGCTTTACCTCTTTTCCAGCCTTCGACTGGTTTTACTCTAAGGACATCTGGTCCAAGTGTGGTACAGATTTCTACACATAGTGCGCATCCGATACACATTTGTTC
>DAOWGL010000038.1 GCA_030637455.1 Candidatus Nitrosopumilus sp.
GAGATAAAATGACCAGAGCACTAAATGCAATTATGCCCATAAAAAGTGGAATCATAGTTATTCCTAAAGGCTCAAAATCAGTTATCAAAGGTAAAAAATTCCAGATTTTTAATTCTAGACATCCAAAACCAGATACAACCAGTGTAAAGGCAGCAAAAGAAGTCATGAAATTTGTTCAAAACAAGCGAAGTGATGAATTGATAATTTTTCTAGTTTCAGGGGGAGGTTCGTCATTGTTAGCAATGCCGGATGATATCACTTTGGATGACAAAGTGCATGTTACAAATACTCTGTTAAAATCTGGAGCCACCATACAAGAATTCAATTGTATAAGAAAACATCTATCCAAAATCAAGGGAGGTAAACTTGTGGAGAATATGAAATGCCAAGGGATTGGACTTGTAATGTCGGATGTTGAAGGGGATGATCTGTCATCCATTGCGTCAGGTACAACATACATGGATGACACAACATATGCAGATGCATTAGCAATTATTAAAAAATACAAAATAGGATGGAAAATACCCGATGAAGTTTTTACACTTTTAAAAAATAGAATGAATGAAAAAGAATTAGAAACTCCAAAAAAAGCTAAAATCGGAAATTATGTGATAGCAAATAATGAAGATTGTCTAAATGAAATGAAATCTAAAGCAGAAAAAATGGGCTACACAGTTAGTGTGATGAATATTTTTGGAGATATCAAAGAAGTGGTAACTAAAATTCTTGAAAAAATTTCAGAGGATGATAAAACATGTATTATTTTTGGAGGAGAGCCAACAGTAAAAGTTCTCGGAAAAGGGATGGGGGGAAGAAATCAAGAATTGGTTTTGAGATTATTAAAAAATACACAGAAATTAAAAAAAATGGCTATCGCATCTGCGGGAACTGACGGTGTAGATGGTAATTCAGTTTTTGCAGGAGCAATTACAGAAAATGTAAAAATAGATTTGGATGTTATGAAAGAATTTCTTAAAAATAATGATTCAGGACGATTCTTTCAAAAACAAAAAGGGAACATCAAAACAAACCCAACTCACACAAATCTAATGGATATAGGCGTAATTTTGAGATAAATTTTTAATAATTTGGGCATAAAAATATCAATTTATTTGAATTTTATTAAACAAATGATAATTCAAAAAGGAGAGTCCTTCAAATATCATAATTGCTTAATTAGAATATGATAAAAAACAACCATGGATTTTGTAATGATGTTTCCTGCAAATGTGACTGCCATGAAGGATCAAGTTTTAGAAGAGGTAATAGGAAGAGACAGTATTGCTAGAAAAACCATTCAATCCAGATATGCTGTATAATAGAGTAGTTCATTTCTATATCGATAAAAAAGGATTTTCAAAAGACAAAGCAAATGAAATTGCTCAAACTGTGGTACAGAAAGAAGCTATACGAAGGATTTGCAAAAATGAAAAATGTAAACACTTTTCTCACGACCACATTAGAAATGCAGAAATATGTCTAGTAGATAATTGTGGATGTAATGAATTTACTAAGTAAAATTATCTAATGAATTTTCAAGTAATGGTTGTGCACTAATTCCTCTTTTCCGCAAGTCTTCTGCAAATTCATCTACAAATCCATGTATTGTGTAAACTTGTTCAGCCCCAGATTGTACAACCATATCAATTAACTCAGGGTAATCACAATGATCACTCATTGGGAATGAATAGTCAGTTCGCCTTCCAAAAGAATACTTCATTGATTTTGCCCATCCACTAAATCCAATTGTTACTGCACCATATTTTGATTTCATGTCTTGAACAAATTTATTTTTACTTGACATCATCGGTGCAACCATAACCCATGGCTTTTTTTCAAGCAAACCATTTTTTTCAGCCTCAGTATGTCCAATGCCATCATTTAGTGACACACCAAATTTTTGATGTAATGTATTCATGTCTTTTACAGAATCATGTAGGTATAACGGACCCCAGTGGCCAAAGAACTGAGTAATGGTTTGGGCCTTACCCAATTGATAGCCCATCAAAATTACAGGGACCCCTTTCCCATAAAGTTCAGAAATTAATTCATTTACTTGTTTTAGAACATCTTCAAGTTTTGGAAAAACAAATTCAGGTAAACCAAATGTACATTCAGTGATTAGAGTTTTGCACTTTGGGATTTTAGCTCCCTTTAGAAATCCACGATCTCTAGTACAAACATCTCCAGTGTAGAAAATATCATCAAAAAGTAATCCTTTGGCACCTAAAATATGGCCACTATCAATTAGAGAGAAATTATCAAGGGATTCAACATGATTTTCCATCTTAAATCCTCGAAGATTAGCTATTTCATTAGTCTCAATAGAGGATAGAATTGTTCCTCCATTTTTTGAAGGAAGATGATCAGAGTGTGCATGAGATACGAAGTTTATTCCATGGACATCACTGTTTTTTGGATCCAAGAAAACGCGCTTGTTGTCAACCTGACACAGGATTCCATTTTTTGTCATCCCGACTTTACTAGGCAATGAAAATCAAATCAGCTAGATTTGATATAAATTGCAGGTTTGATCTAGTATTGACTAGTTGCTAAATCTAGGAATTTTAATCTCAGGTCGCGGGAGTAACATGGAATCAATCTTAAAGGCAATTAAGAAAAAAAAGATTCCAATCAATCCAGCAATAGTAATTTCTAACAAACATGACGCTAAAGGTCTAAAAATTGCAGAAAAATTGGGAGTAAAAATAGAGGTTGTCGAAAGTAAAGGATTCAAAGGAACCAGAGCAGAATATGATAAAGAAATTATTTCCATCCTCACAAAATATGGAGTCACACAAAAAAATGGCCTTGTGTGTCTTGCAGGATTTATGAGAATTATCAGTCCAGAATTTGTAAAAAAATACAAAAACAGAATTATCAATATCCATCCAGCTTTACTTCCAGCATTTCCAGGGTTGGATTCACAAAAACAAGCATTGGAATATGGAGCCAAAGTATCAGGATGCTCAGTTCATTTTGTAGATTCAGGAATGGATACAGGTCCAGTAATTATTCAAGCAGTAGTCAAAATTAATGAAAAAGATACTGAAGAAACACTATCTAAAAGAATTCTAAAAGAAGAACACAGAATTTATCCTGAAGCTGTAAATCTATTTGCCAGAAAGAAAATCAAAGTTTCAGGTAGAAGGACAGTAATTAGTTAAGAATCAGGACCGCCAAAAAAATACAAAACCTTGAGTTCCTTTGTATTTCCATGAAAACAATGTTCCACATCTTTTGCTACAAAAAATAATTTGTCTTTAGATACTTTGTAATCATTGTCTTTAATTTTTAAAAAGCCATTGCCTGAAATGACATAGTATACCTCATCACTACCATGAGGTGTTTGAGTGTCTTCCTCGCCAGGTTTCAGTACTAGAACCCCAGCTGCTAAACTATCCTTGTTGATAAAAGTCTGAAAATAGGAATTATTTTTTTTATTTTTTCTAGATATGTATCTAAATCATACTCTAGTTTCAATTTTATTCAGCAGCTACTTCGTATGTTTTTCTCTGAGGATCTGCACTCATGAAAGAATGTCCAGTAGGATGAATTTTTTCATGTTCAGGGCTCTGGTGCATTTTGATAAAAGTCTCCTTGCTCTCATGCTCTACAAGAATTCTAAAGCTTCCATCAGTTGATTTCAAGAATCGTCTTGAAATGAATCCAGGGAAGTTGCACAATACTTTGTTTGATTCTGCAAACCAGCTTTTGAAATCTTCTTCAGCGCCATCTTTGAGTTGAATATCTGCTATCATTACAAACATGATATAACTAGGAAAATAACCATTTAATTTCTTTTCCATGATTTTCAACTTGAATTCCAAGAATTAAATATCTATAAATCAAAAGTTGACCATGGTAGGAGTCAAAATTGATGGCAAACTTATTGCTCAATCAGTCAAGGACAGAGTCAAAAAAGCAGTAGAAGAGTTGAAAAAACAGGGAATTTCCCCATGTTTAGCC
>DAOWGL010000063.1 GCA_030637455.1 Candidatus Nitrosopumilus sp.
GTATCAGATTGTATCTCATGTAATAATCCTTTAGCAAATCTTTCTGCAAAATTTGGGAATTGATTTTCAGTTTCTTCTTTGTATTTGTTAAATAATTTGTAACCTTTAGATTTGAACAAAGCTTGTTTTATAATCTGTTTTCCAGGTTTTGTACTCATCAAAGATTCTTTACTAATTACAGATTGATCTTTGCCGCTCACAAACGTTAAGATTTTTTATTGTTATTTATGCTTTCAAACTAAAAATTTTCTTCACTTAAATTACGAGCGACTAGATTGTTAACATGGAAGTATTAGAAATTCTTCGTGAAGCTTCAAACAGAATTTATGAAAATGTAAAAGATCTTGCCGGAACAGATGATGCTGCAGGAGATTTTGGTGTAGGAGCAGGTGGGGATATTTCAAGAAACATAGACATTATTGCTGAAAAAACGGTTTTAGATTATCTAAAAGAAATTAATTTTGAGTGTGTAGTATTAGGCGAAGAGTGTGGACGAGTTGAATTATCAGACAAACCAAAAGGATTTGTCATCATGGATGCAATAGATGGTTCTGCAAATGCAGTACGAGGCGTTCCTTTTTTCTGTAGTTCATTAGCATTTGCAACAGAAAATAAGCTTAGTTCAATTACCGATGGTGTTATTACAAATCTCTCAAATGGTGAAATGTATTGGGCATCTAAAAATAAAGGTTCATTTTATAACAATAAACAAATCAAAGTTCATAAAAAAGATCCAGTCTATAAAATAGTTGGAATTAACACATCAGGTTCATCTATTGAATTGATGAATAAATTACATCCAATTTTTGAAAATCATAATCATACTAGACATTTTGGTGCAAATGCACTTGAAATGGCAATGTTTGCAAGAGGATTGATGGATATTTTTATTGATTTAAGAGATAAAATTAGAATTCAAGATATTGCAGCAGGGTATGTAATTGTTAAAGAGGCTGGCGGGATGTTATTAGATGCTAATTTGAATCCACTTGATGCAGATCTAAGTTATGAAACAAGAGTTTCTTTCATTGCAGCTGCAAATCAGGAAATTCTTGATGAAATAATGTCACAAATCAATAATTGAATTTTTAGAATGAAAAATTGAAAATTTATGAATAGTTTGATAATTTATTTGGCATTTTTGAGTTTTCAATAGATCCTGCAAGTTAGATGCTAAGAGAAATATATTTAACCAAAGTCAGGAAAAAACTTCTTGTATGGTAACTGAGATGAAGGCAAAGGTCGTCTATAGGGAGTTACTCAAAGAGGATCTGGTAATCATCAGATTAGTTCCAGAAAAAGGAATGCCAGAATACAAAACAGGTCAATTTTTAACAATAGGTCTTCCAATTCCTTCAGAAAAAAAAGTTGTTAGAAGAGCATATTCTATAGCATCACATGCAGAAAATAGAGATTATTTTGAATTTGTAATTAGATGGGTAAGAAAACCACTTCCAGGTCGTGTAACTACGGAATTATTTTATCTAAGTGTTGGTGATGAAGTTTCGCTTGGAGATCCAACTGGTGCTGCATTACAAATTAGTGACAAGCTTCCTAACGGACAAAAAGATAACAGAAGAATAATTTGTGTAGGTGGAGGTACAGGCTTAGCACCATTCATTGCATTTGCAAAACATTTTCACGATACTAATGATAAACGAGAAGTAGTTGTTCTTCATGGCGCAAGTTATGTTGATGAGTTAAGCTACAAGCGATTATTGACAGACTTAGAATTAGAAAGTGAAAAAAATGGAAGAGACAAATGGAATTTCAGATATAAAGCAGCAATTAGTAGACCAAAAGAATTTTTTAACAGATCTTGGAATGGTCATGTAGGAAGAGTTGAATCATTCTTCAAGCCGGATAAAAAATCAGGGTTGTCACCAGTAGAAGAAATGGTGGGTGAAGAACTTTCTCCAGAAAATACCATCATCTACATTTGTGGATATCAAGGAACAATTGATGGTGTTATTGACTATCTAGGTTCAAAAGGTTTCGTTACAGAACACGAGAAAAAGCCAGACGGAAGTTTTGGAATCAAGTTTGAATCATACGGATAGAAAATTTAGTTAATTTTCATTTTAGAAATATTAGATGTAAGTCATTTCTAATTACTTACCTGTGGATTTTTATATTGATTATTTTTCACCAAAGTATGGCAAAACTCAAGTGTAATGATTATGGGTTTGAGTGTGATTTTGTAATTGAAGGGGAAATGGAAGATGTCGTTGACAAATTTAGAACTCACACAGATGACGAACATGGTATAGATTATTCAAAAGAAGCCGTGATGCAATTTCTCTTAAGAAAACAAGGATTATAGTAAAATTAAGCGTCTAGTCTTTTCATTCTAGCAGATAAAACAGGGAGTTCTTTTTCAATAATTTTTTCCACTGCAGGAACAATTCCAACTCTAGCTTTTACGCTTTCTTCATAAAGTTCTGCAATTTGATCTCTGAATAACAATTTGATTCCAGGAAGTGCAGTTATTCCTTCATCAACAGTTCTAGGATCAGATAAATCAAGAATGAGAGTACCTTTTTTCTTTTCTTCCATAACCAATCTAATTCTTTCATATGTGATTAAGAAATAATCAGAAGTGGTTGCAACAAAAATAATATCATATTTGTCAAATCCTGCCAAAACATCGTTAAAATCAACAGGTGTTCCGCCAAGAATAGTTGTAAAACCAGTAGCACGTTCTAAACTTCTACTTGATACATCAAAATTAACATCTTTTTTCTTCAAAGTCTTTGCAAGCATTGCTGCAGGCTCACCTGTACCAATTATCAATACTTTTTTCTTAGAATCAAGCCCTGCTTTTTCATCAACTAATTTTACGGCTATATCACCTAATGAAATAACATTCTTTGCTATTCCAGTTGTATCTCTCATTCTAATTGCTAATCGTATTACACTGTCAAATAATTTATTTAAAATATTTCCAGAAACTCCAGCACTCTTTGCATTAGCCAAAGATTGAACAATTTCATCAAAAATTTCTTGTTTTCCAACTACAACAGAATCCAATCCAGATGCTAATCGTAATAGACGTAGGTAAACATCATCTCCTTTGTAAACTTCAAGAGTTTGATCAAAGTGATCAATATCAATTTGTTCTAAAGCAGATAGAGATATCCAAGTATCTTTAATTTGATTTAACACAAGTGCTTTACCTTCTGCTCTTCTTGCATCAGGAGAATCTTCAGTTTCTACATTACTTACAGTAAATATCTCTACACGACTTGCTGTTTGAATAATAATACATTCTTCCACGCCAGGAATTTTTTTGAATTCTGCACATGCTGCAGCGACATCTTTGAAAGTGAATTTTGACAACGTATGTAATGGGATATTTTTAAAAGTTACACGTGCATTCAGAACATCAAAAGATACTTGACCCATATCATCCACCTATGCTTTAATCTTGTCCCGACCACCTTTGGCAGTTCTAAAAACATTCATTCCGATATAGAAATTTTCATGTAAAGATTCTAAGTAAATGATTTCTCTCTCTGTTTCTTTAATTTCTTTTTCAGTTGCATCAGGATTATTTTTTAATTGTTCAAGTTTTTGTTTGATTTCTTCTAAAAATGAATCAACACCGCGTTCATAATTTGAAACACCAGCAAATTCTGGACTAAGAACATGTTGAGGAACATAAGCAGGAGTATGATCATGATATACCTCTGCTTGTCTAGTGAGAGATTCTTGTTCATCTGCTGAAAGAATTGGTCGTGGAAAACGATCTGATTTTTCTAACCAAAATTCAGGTTCACCCATATCTCGCCTGAAAATTTCTTCACCTTGTCTCTTGAATGTATGATCTAATTTTGCAGCTGCGTCTGCTTTTACTTCAGCAGCAATTGCTTTGTATTCTTCTTCAGCTGCTGCTTCTGCTTCTGCTTTAGCTACTTCTGCTTTAGCAAGAGCTTCTGTTACTGCAAGTTCTGCTTCTTCTACTGCTTTGGCAGCTGCTTCTGCTTTAACAATTGCAGCTTCGGATACTTTAGCTTCTTCTGCTGCTTTAGATTCTAATTTTACAGTTTCATCCGTAGTTGTATTTTTAGATGAGGAATCATCAGTAGTTTTTGCTTCTACTTTAGAATCATTTTTCTCTTCAGACAACAAATTTTACTAAAATTGCTTGAATTTTAATATTCTTGTGAGATTCATCTATAGTCTATTCCTTTTTCAACAATATTTTCTAGAAATTTAATTCTGATCGGTGTAAATGATATCAAAATATAAGAAATAATGGCGCCCTCGGCGGGATTTGAACACGCGTCTCAACCGTGACAGGGTCGAATTCTAGACCGGACTATACTACAAGGGCACAAGTTGTTAGAGTTAAAATCCCAGATTAAAAGTTTCTGCCACAACAAAATCTTTTGTAAAAGACTAAATTATACAATTGAGGCAATTTTTACGAGGGTCTATGGCGCAGCCAGGTAGCGCACCGGACTTTTAATCCGGTTGTCAAGGGTCCGAATCCCTTTAGACCCGCTCTCTATTCTTTATTCATTAAATTATTGCATTAACTTGCTTTTTCAAATCATCAATAGATGTATTGATTTTATTTTCTCTTTGTAACACATCAGATCTATACTGGTTAATTTTTTGAGTTCTATCAGCAATCATTCTTTTTTGTTCATCATATCCTGAAGAACCAAAAGACGTTCTATCTTTCAATGAAGATACAACGGTAGTAGATGATATGATTTTTGAGACAATTTTAGGATCAACTTTAGTGTCAGATACAGATTTTTTGATTTCAGACAATGTCAATTTTGAAATTGGTTTTTTTGAATTGTGTGCCAATTGAACTAATATTCCAGAAATTTTATGTGTCACTCTAAATGGTATTCCTTCTTGAACTAATTTTTCAGCAATATCTAATGCAATTAGATTACTCGATTCAGTGATTTTTTTCATTTGTTTTTCATTTACTTTCAAAGTTAGAAGAATTGATTTTAAAATTAACAATGCACTAATAGAAATTTTTGATGTAGACCAAATAGAGGATTTAATTTGTTGTAATTCTCTACCATAACCAGATGCTAATCCTTTAACAGTTGTTAAAATTGCAGTTAAATTTCCAATGACTTCTGCAGTTTTACCTCGTGTTAGTTCCAAAATATCTGGATTCTTTTTTTGAGGCATTACACTAGATGGAGATGTAAATTCATCAGATAGTTCAATAAATGAAAATTCAGAAGTAGACCAGATAACAAAATCTTCAGAAATTCTACTAAGATTAGTCATTAAAATAGAAATCATTGCAACATACTCTGCTACAAAATCTCGAGTGCTTGTTGCATCAAGTGAATTTTCAACCAGACCGTCAAAACCCAACATCTTTGCAGTACTATGTCTATCAATAGGAATACTTGTTCCACCAACAGGGCCTGCACCAAGTGGGCTTTGATTTATTCGCTCAAACGTTCCAAACAATCGTTCAAAATCTCGTGTCAAAACATCAGCATGTGCTAAAAGATAATGAGAAAACAGACCAGCCTGTGCTTGTTGAAGATGAGTGTATAGTGGCATGATTGTTTTTTGGTGGTTTTTAGCCACAGATACAAGGGCTTCAATGGTATCTAAAAGACAATTACAAATGATGTTGATATCATCTCTTATTTTCATTCGAATATCTAAAACAACTTGATCATTTCGAGATCTTGCTGTATGCATTTTTCCTCCACTAGCCATTCCAGCTTTTTTTATCACCAATGTTTCAATTAACTCGTGAATATCTTCTGCACCAGATGAAGCATCAAATTTTTCATTTTTCAAACTCTCTAAAGCACTTAAGATTTTTTTTGCATCATTCTTTGTTATGATATTTTGTTGAAATAACATCAAAGCGTGAGCTTGGCTTCCAAGAATATCATAAAGTGCAATTTCAGAATCATCATTAATTGATGAAACATAATCCAAAGTGATATCACTCAAATCAGTACCAAGACGTGAACGATACATTACCTAA
>DAOWGL010000201.1 GCA_030637455.1 Candidatus Nitrosopumilus sp.
AGAACATGAAGTTGTCTTAATGGCAGTATATGCTTCTGCTACAAACTTAACAGTAGAAAAAAAGTGGACATATAGATATTTTCCAACGTCTGATGTTGATGCAATTGCAATTTCATCAATTCTTGACGATCTGAATGTCAAGGATTTAGGAATTCTATATGTAAATGATGAGTATGGCAGATCTGCCTCAAATGAAGTTACTAAAAGGTTTGAAAATTCTGAAGTAAGAATTACTAAAGAATCATTTGAGCTGAATGCAACTGATTTCAAAGAGAATATTGCAAAAGTGCAAAATGAAGATGCAATTCTTGTGATAGCACATCCATTTTTCTTAGAAATAATCTTCAAACAGCTACGTGAAGCTAACTATTCAGGAGAAGTTCTAGCAGATTCAGGTGCTGCAATCCCTTCTGTCTTCAATATGCCTGAAGCAGACGGAGTATATGTGATTGCTCCAATAATCTATGATACTAAATTCATTTTTGCTAAGACGGTGTCAGAAAATTTTGAATCAAGATACAACAAAGAATTTGATTTGATTAATGCAAACGGTTATGATGTAATTAGAATTTTAGGCGGATTATTAGACAATGAAGAACTCACTAGAGACAATGTAAAGCGAATTCTAGATAATGGTTTTAGTTATTCAGGTGTATTTGGAAGCATTGATGCTTTACCAGGAGAACATGATATTGCATTCCCATTTTTGCCTGCTCAAATAGTTGATGGAAAATTAGTGTTTAGGAGATAGAGTTGTTACGAATTCGCACAGCAGTAATTTTGGTTTTTCTTCTCACTACTGGTTTGTTTATGGTGATGGCCATATATTCAGTAACTGCAGGCCAAGATTCCATACAACAATCAGTAGGTCAAAGCTCACAGTTATTGGCACAAGACATGGCAAAATTCATTGAATTTGTGGTTTCTATTAAAATTGATGATCTATTTGATTATTCAAAAACAGATATTGTACAAAATGCGGTTCTAAAATCCAATCAAGAGTTTAGTGAACTTGAGGACATGCAAGACTATATCACACAACAAGAAGATGACTGGAAATCGGTATCAGAGGAAACAATAACACCATTTATGCAATCCTTGATTTCAAATGAATTATCTGAAGATATAAGAAATAATTTCGTCGAAAAAATTAACCCAAAAACAGGTCATAGTGGTTTTTCTGAATTATTTTTAACAAATGAATACGGTGTAATTATTTCACAATCAGGAAAAACAACAGATTACAGACAAGATGATGAAGATTGGTGGCAGAAAGCAAAAGTAGATGGAATTAGCATAGGCAAAACTGAATATGATGAATCTGCTAAAGCAGATGTTATTCCTATTGGGATTAAAATTACAGATGAAAATGGTGACTTTGTTGGTGTTTTGAAAGCAGCACTTTCTGTTAGATCCATTATTCGAGAGGCTGAGATTTTTACTCAATATGATGTTACAACTCAAGTAAACATAGTTACAGAAGAAGGACGCCTCATTTATTCAACAACACCATTTAGATTTAATGAAAATATTTCTGATCAACCCTTTTTTGACAAATTACAAAGCGGTCAACAAGGAGGGTTTTTTGTTGATGAGGGGGAATTTAAAAAAGAATTAGTTACATATTCACGACCTTCCAATCTTCAAGTTATTGGAGAACAAGACTGGATTTTTGTCATCAAACACCAGATTGGAGACGTTGGAATTATGTCAGAAATGCTTACACTACGAGATAATTTGATTTTAGTTTCCACAGTTATTATTGGAATAGCAGTAGTGCTAGGAATTCTTTTTTCAAGAAGCTTTTCTAATCAATTTAAAAAAATAACTTACTTGGCAAAGGAAATTGGCAAAGAACACTTTGATGTTAAAATAAATCTAGAAGATAAAGGTGAGCTGGGTCATCTAGCTAAGAATATGCATGATATGGGAACTTCATTAAAGAACGCTAAAAAATCAAAAGATGAATTTGTTGCTATGATTTCTCACGAGCTAAAAACCCCTTTGACTCCAATCAAAATTTACACTTCTGCACTCAAGAATCCAAAAGTATATGGAGAATTAAACCAAAAGCAAACAGAAGCTGTACAGGGTATTAATTTTAACGCACAACGACTTGAAAAGCTGATTGAAGACCTGCTTGACGCTCAAAGACTTGAGATGGGGAGAATGATGTTTAAAAAAGATAAATTTTCTGTTAATGAAATTTTAGATGAATCTGTAAAATCTTATCAAATTATCTGTGAAGAGAAAAATATTGAAATTACAAGTAAGATGAATGAAGAAATTTTTATCTACAGTGATAAAAAGCGTATTCAACAAGTTTTAGATAATTTGTGTAGAAATTCTATTGATTTTGTACCTAAGAATACTGGAATTATTACAATTTTTGCTGAAAGAAAAAATGATGATGTGATATTTTCAGTAAAAGATAACGGTAGAGGAATTTTAAAACAAGCACAAGAAAAACTGTTTACAAGATTTTATCAAGCCGATACTAGTTTAACGAGAAGACATGGAGGTACAGGTTTGGGTCTTGCTATATGCAAAGGAATAGTTGAAGGATTAGGTGGAAAGATTTGGTTGGAAAGCACAGTAGGGAAAGGCACAAATGTTTATTTTACGATTCCAGTAGGTAAATCACAATGAAAATACTGATTATAGATGATGATGTTGAACTTACAAAAGCAGTAGTGTCTACCATATCGAGTGTTGGTCACAATATTCAATTTACAAATGAACCTAAAGAGGGCCTAAAATTAATTCAAGAACAGGATCATGATTTAGTATTTTTGGATCTATCGATGCCAGAATTGTCTGGTGTTGATATCATAAAGGATCTTGCCAAAGAAGGAACAATCAAAGAAAAAAAGATCGTGATTATGACTGCATCAGCAGTTAATGATGAAGAGTTAAAGAATTTGGTGGATATGGGGGTTCATTCTATCTTACGAAAACCTGTAGATATTGATTCCCTTTTAGATAAAATTGAAGAAGTAAGTTCGTCATAAACTACTTTAGTTCCTTTTTGGTTGTAACAAATTCTTCTAGTCTATCTATCAAGTGTATTATCTTTTCTTTTGATTCCTTATACTCTGAAAACTCTATCCTCTCTTTATTTTTAGATGGAGTAAGTTGTTCAATGTATGTGAAAAGGTTATCAATTTGGGTTATCAACATGGGATCGAGAATATCAACTGCTAAAGATATTGAATGCTTTACTTTTTCTATAACCTCATGAATTGCTATTTCTTCTAATTCTAATCTATGATATTGGTCATCTGTATCGATATTTTTTTCATTTAATACAATTCTGTTCATCAAACCAAGACGTAAAAGAACTGCATTGAAGCTACTGTTTGTACTTTGTACAAAGTAATCTCGGCGACGATTCCTAGAATATTCTTGTGTATCAAGAATTTTTTTCATTGTGATGCTAATTTCTTTTATTGTTTCAGTATTTTCTTTTAATTGTTCAGAATTTTTTTCTATTTTTATATTGCTACGACGTGCAAAAAAGTGTAAAAGTATAGCCAAGAAGGCTCCTATCGCAATGTCGCCCATAAATAATTTCATCCAGCCAGAGAGATCACATTCAGGGTTTACCTCCCACATACTACATCCCTCAGAAACTGCGCCAAAGGCACTATGGATAAAAAACGTACTAGTTACAAATACTGAAAAGAACAGAATTAATCCCAAGTATCTCTTTTTGTTTAACATAGGTTAATCATTATCTGATTTTGTGATATTAGGTTTTGTGCCTAATTTAGGGTCTTGAACTGATTTGACAAGTTACCTCGAGGGCCCTCCTAAATTTATCAAGATCCTTTTTTCCACTTTGTTCTAAAATTTTTGAAAATTATTTTAAATTGTTAGAATACTGAACTAAAACAATACTTCCCTTTGACGGTCTGATCCTTAACTTCCGAATCCGCCCCTGGGGCGGATTCGGAAGTTAAGTGATGCACGAAAGTCTACGGATGAAAGAGTCGACG
>DAOWGL010000004.1 GCA_030637455.1 Candidatus Nitrosopumilus sp.
AATTTTTCTCCCCTGCTTCTTGAAAAACACCTATAGGTTCTTCATTTATCATATGTGCACTAATTTTTGTTACAGTAGAATCGTCATCTATTTTCCAATTAAATTCTCTTCCTACAAGGTCAACTGCAATTGTTTTGTTTACATCAGCTGCTGTGGTAATTATAGGTAAAGCTCCAAGTTTTTTTGCAATTTCTTCAGTAAGTTCATTGGCTCCACCTATATGTCCAGATAAAACACTAATTACAAAATTTGTTTTATCATCAATCACAATTACTGCAGGATCTGTTTTTTTATCTTTCAAATATGGAGCAATTAATCTAATTACTGCCCCTAATGAAAAAATACAGATTAAAGCATTATTATTTTTAAAAAGTTCAACGATTTTCTCTGTTGTAGGCTCAGAATACCATGTTATCCCTACTGCATCAGTTGTTAGTTTTGATGGAGCAAATACATTCCAATCTGGAAATAGTTTTTTCAGATTTTCTCCAATATTTACTCCATTTTTAGTAATAGCAAGAACTGAAGTTTTTTCCATAATCAAAATCTTTCAACTTTAATAAAATACCTTACTGTTCAGATTTTCTAGCCAAAATATTTCCTTCAAAATCAAACAATATTACATCAATTGGAACTTTTTCTTCAGAATGTTTTCTCATTTGTTTATACGTCTCACCACAAATCAAGTCAAAAAATCCCTCGATCTTATTTTCTTGAATAATTTCAGAAACATGTCTTGCTGTATTTGCTTTTTTTATCTCTTGAATTATACTTTCATTAGCATTACATTTTTGAGCTAATTCAGCTAGAAAACTCATATCCACTTTAGATCCTTTAACATGAGTTTGTTTTACCCCTGCTGCCATTTTTGCTAGCTTTCCAATGAAACCGACGACATATGCTCTTTTGATATCTTTTCTACCGCATTGTTGAATTGCATATCCTGAAAAATCACCTATTTGTACAAAACAATGTACTGGTAAATCTACTATTTTTTTTGCAAAATCTTCACTTCTTCCACCAGTTGTAAGTACTACTGTGTCATTTCCCGCTGCAATTGCTACATCCAAATTCTGTCTAATTGATGCTGCATAAGATGCTGTAGAAAATGGAATAACGATTCCACTAGTTCCTAAAATGGAAATTCCGTTTATAATTCCTAATCTTGGATTGTCAGTTTTTGGTCCCAACTCTTTCCCCTTAGGTACTGAAATAATTATTCTAATCCCTTTCTCTAAAAGAATTTCTTTTCCTGCTTCTCTCAGATTTTCAGTAATCATTTTTTTAGGAACTGGGTTTATTGCAGGTTTGTTAATTTCTAAACCTAATCCTGGTTTAGTTACTATGCCAACTCCTTCTCCGCCATCGATCTCAATCTCATTTATTTTTTCAGTAAATGACAACTCTACAATAATTTCTGCTCCATGAGTAACATCCGGATCATCTCCTCCATTTTTGATTACTATGCATTTTGCTTTATTAAACTCAAATTCACATGAATCAATTGGAATTTGAATATAGGATCTTTTTGGTAATAGAATATCTATATTCTCAATTTTTTTCTGATTAATTATTGATAATAGTGCAGCCTTTGATGCAGCAGTTGCACAACTTCCTGTAGTATAACCCGTCTTTAATTTTGTCTTTTCTTCTTCCACATTAGTTGTATTCATTTTATGGTATTAACTCTTATTTCTTAATTTTTGAAAATTATTCAAATAGATTTAAAATTAAAACAAACTTGGTTCTATTATGGTTAAACCTCTGAAGATTGTTGTTACTGGAGCTAGTGGATTTATTGCAAAAAACCTTCGAAAATATTTATCAGAAAAAAATATTGAATTAATCTCAATATCTAGAAATAACTTTAAGAATTTTAAATATGAAACTAAAATCATCTCAAAGAATTATAAAGAAAAAAATCTTCTTAAAAAAATACAAAATTCAAGTGCATTAATTCATCTTGTTGGAATAGGAAAACAATCTGTAAACACTGATTATGACATGATAAATACTGAATTAACAAAACATATTGTAAATTTAAGTAAAAAAGCTAGAATAAAAAAAATTATTTTTTTGAGCGGTTTGGGAGTTTCACCAAACACATCATCAGGTTACTTTATTTCAAAATATAATGCAGAAAAACAAATTATTGATTCTGGTTTAGATTTTACAGTTTTTAGACCTTCATATATTGTTGGAAAAGATGATTTATTTTCAAAAAATCTAAAAAAACAAATTAAATCTGGAGAAATTATAATTCCAGGCTCTGGATTCTATTCAATTCAACCCATACATGTCTCTGATGTGGTAAAAGTCATTTTTGAATCAGTATTACAATCAAAATTCAATAATAAAATTATTGATCTTGTTGGGCCTGATTATGTAACTTTTGAAAAATATGTTAAACTCTTTTCTAAATGAACTAAAACAAAAATTAGAAAAATTAAACTTGAAGAGGCATATCATAATGCAATAATAAATTCAAAATCTGATTTTGGAATTGATGATCTCAATATTCTAATTGGTAATTTTAAAGGAAATCACAAAACATTATCTAAAATATCTAATATTGAATTTAAATCCGTATTGAAATTACTACAATCCGGCAGATTGCTTTAATATTTCAGATTTATCGGTTTTTTCCCAAGTAAATTCTGGCTCATTTCTTCCAAAATGACCATAAGCAGCAGTTTTTTTGTAAATAGGTCTTTTCAAATCTAATTGAGATATGATTCCAGATGGTTTCATATCAAAATTCTTTCTAACTAGTTCCTCAATCTTACTTTCAGGAATTTTGTTTGTTCCAAATGTATTAACATAAAGTGATACTGGTTCTGCAACTCCTATGGCATATGCTAATTGAACTTCACATCTATCGGCTAATCCAGCAGCAACAAGATTTTTTGCAATGTATCTACACATGTAACATGCAGATCTATCTACTTTAGATGGATCCTTTCCTGAGAAAGCTCCTCCACCATGCCTTCCAAATCCACCATAACTATCAACAATAATTTTTCTTCCAGTTAATCCTGCATCTCCATGTGGACCGCCGATTACAAATTTTCCTGTAGGGTTGATGTGAATTTTAATTTCATCATTCCAAAGATTTCCTAAAACTGGTTTGATTACTTTATCAATAATCTCTCTAGATATTTCTTCTTGAGAAACTTCTGGAGCATGTTGTGTTGAAACAACAACTGTTTCAATTTTAGTTGGTTTGTTATCTTCATATCTTACAGAAACTTGTGTTTTTCCATCTGGTCTTACCCAAGTGAGAATATTATTTTTTCTAACTTCAGCAAGTTTCTGTGCAAGTTTTTGTGCAAGTAAAATTGGCATTGGCATAAGCTCTTCTGTTTCATTTGATGCATAACCAAACATCAAACCTTGATCTCCTGCACCTTGTTCTTTTTCTTCAGTTGCTGTTACACCTTGACTGATATCTGGACTTTGCGCATGAAGACGTAAAGTTATTTCACAAGATTCTGTGTCAAACATCAAATCTTTATTGTTATATCCAATTTCTCTAATTGTTTTTCTGACTAATTCCTCTTGAGCTTTTTTATCAAAATTTGCTTTAGATGTAACTTCACCTGCAACTGCTACAAAGTCTGTAGTGACCATTGTTTCCACTGCTACTCTCGAATCAGGATCTTGTTTGAGAAATTCATCTAAAAATGCATCAGAAATATTATCACATATTTTATCTGGATGTCCTTCAGTTACTGATTCAGACGTAAATAGAAAATTGTTGGTCATAAAACCACACCACTAACTAGAGTTCGTTTTCTAGTTTGATAAATAATACATTATTGCCTCTTACGATAACTCTACCATAATTTGCAATTGTCTTACCGTCATGAAGTTCTTCAGCATCAGTCATAATCAAATTCATATAAGAATCTACATTATCCATCTTTCCTTTATACTCAACTTCATTTTTCAGTCTTACAGTAACTTTCTTCTTGGTACTTTTTTGAAGAGTTGTTAGAGGTCTTTTTGCGCTAGTAGTTGGTTGGGACACTAATTGTTCACTTATTTTGAAACTTTGTTCTCTAGCATAAAAGCCTTACCTCTTTTATGAAAATTGAAATTCCTTAAATTTTTTCTTCTTTTTCTAATAATTATCAAAATGATCTCTAC
>DAOWGL010000170.1 GCA_030637455.1 Candidatus Nitrosopumilus sp.
AATAATCATGTATTATATTTTCGATATGAAAATTATCTAGATGGAGTTAAAAATATCCATGAAGTTTTAGAAGAATCAATTGAGATCGAATATGAAAATTTGAAAAGTGGGGAAATTTCACCACAAGACTATATTTCAGTAACTGAAGTTACATCATCTCAAGTTACTACACAAATAAGTGAATTTGTAACATCAAAGCCATCAGAAGAATGGCAAACAAGTTACATCAATTACATGGATGCTTTGAAATCATTTAATTCCTATATTATAGAAACCAAGGTTTTAGCCAAAATGATTGAAAATGAAAGTACTGAAGATGAAATGAAAGAGACTTTGGGGAAAATAGACATGTTAAAGTCCGAATCAATAGAATTTGTAAAAATGTCTGATCAATCAAGACCAGGCTAGCCTCAAACCGAATTTTACTATTCATACAAATTGGAAATCGTTAAAAGGTAATTATGTAAGAGAAATAGAATGTCTCAACGAACAGGCAAAGTTGAAAAGGACGTTAATGCATCTACTGCTAATAAATTACTAGTAATTTGTATTGATAGAGATAATGATGTAGGCGATAAAGCAGGAATCATCACACCTGTTGTTGGGAGAGATGCATGTATTGAAGCAGCACAGAGATTGGCATTAGAAGATCCTGAGGATGCAGATTCAAATTCAATTTTTGCAGCAATTAAAACATATGAAGATTTAATCAGTAAAGGTTACCAAGTAGAAGTTGTAACTGTTGCAGGAGTTAAAAATAGAGGAGTTCAAGCTGATGAAAAAATTTTAGCAGAAACAAGGAAGGTTTTAGAAAAATTTTCTGCAAACGGTGCAGTTATTGTATCTGACGGTGAAGATGATGAAAGTGTCATACCAGTAATTCAAAATGTATTACCAGTTGTATCAGTACAGCGAGTAGTAATGAAAGTCAGTAGAAGTGTGGAGTATTCCTATGCAGTTTTTGGAAAATATCTTAAAATGCTTGCATATGATTCAAAATATTCAAAATTCTTTTTAGGAGTTCCAGGAATTCTTTTGTTAATTGGTGGAGTTGCAACAGTATTTGGTTATACCGCAGAAATATTTGCAGTACTAGTAAGTATTTTGGGTGCTGCATTTTTAATTAGAGCATTTGATATTGATAGAGTCTGGTCAAATTGGTCAAAGCCAACACCGATGGGTTTTATCAGAATGTTTACAATGGTTGCAGGAGTATTACTAATTCTTTCATCAATACCAGCTGGAATTGGTGCAGTTGATACAGAATTAGTTGAAACAGATGCACAATTAATTTCAATAATTACAGACAAATTAATTCTAGGACAATTCGTATCGGGAGTAATTCCAATTTTATGGATTGGATTGGGTTCAATATTTGCAGGTACATTACTAAGTAATTGGATTGGGGGAATTCCAAGACAAATTAGCGATATTTTGAGAATTATTGTATTGGGTGCACTTTACCCAACTATATTGCAATTTACCAATATTATGATCCATGATGAACCTTCTCTTACTCTAATTCCACCACTACTAGGAGGATTAGCAGCAACGCTAGTCTCAGCTACAATTCTCTTTAAAAAATATAGAAAACATAAAGATCAAGAGATGATTTCAGACTAAATTTATTCAAAAATGAATCAATAATTTAAATTTCTGAAAAACACTGATATCTTCTATCAAGTATGAATAATCAAATGGTGAGTAGACATTAGTAAAATCAAAGATTTAGTTTTTCAGCTTTCAGGACTCTATAAGATATACGGTAAAAGATTAGAAAGTGAAATTCAAAATGGAGATATTCCAAATCATGTTGCATTAATTTTGGATGGTAATAGAAGATGGGCTAAAATGCACCTTTCAATGCCAAAAAAAGGTCATTGGAAGGGTGCAGATGCTGTAGAAAACCTTCTTGATTGGTGTGAAGAGTTTGATATCAAAATTGTTACTTTGTATGCACTTTCTGCAGAAAATCTTGATAGAGATGATGATGAATTGAAATATCTCTATGAATTAATTCAAATGAGATTAGAAAAATTATTGAATGATACAAGAATTCATAGAAGTAAAATGAGAGTTAAGGGGATTGGAAGGATAGAACTTTTGCCCGAATCAATTAAAAAAGTTTTAAAACAATTAGATGATGCTACAAAAGATTATGATAATCATTTTCTAAATATTGCACTCGCATATGGAGGACAAAATGAGTTAGTAGATGCAGTAAAGAAAATTGGAAGTAAGATAAAAGATGGTTCTCTCATGGTAGAAGACATTAACAAAAAAGAGATTGAATCGAATCTCTACACATCATATTTACCACAATCATCACCAGATATGGTATTAAGGACTTCAGGAGAGAAGAGATTAAGTGGATTTTTGATGTGGCAAAGTGCTTATAGTGAATTAGTTTTTATGGATATTTTTTGGCCCGAATTTAGAAAAATAGATTTAATGAGGGCAATTAGAACATATCAAGTGAGGAAGAGGAGATTGGGGAAATGATTGAAGAGACATCTGCAGGGATTGTATTATTTAGAAAAGAGGGTGCTAAAAATTTATTTTTACTTTTACATTATCCTTCAGGGCATTGGGACTTTGTTAAAGGTAAAATGGAAAAAGGGGAATCAATTCATGAAACAGCTATAAGAGAAACAAAAGAAGAGACAGGAATTACAGATGTAAAAATTTTAGATAATTTTGAAGAATGGATTGAATATAATTTTCAATATCAAGGTGAATTAGTTCATAAAAAAGTTGTATTTTTCTTGGCTGAAACAAATACTAAAGATGTAGAAATTTCTCACGAACATTCAGATTATACATGGGTGGATTATAACACTGCAATGGAAAAAACTACTTTTGATAATGCAAAAACCGTTTTAACAAAAGCACAAATGTTACTTTCCAAAACTCTGTAGTTGTAATTCTTTTGCAACTTGAGTAGGATTTTTGGAATTTAGAATTGTTCTTCCAACAATTAGATAATTAGTCCCAGATGAAATTACTTCATTTGCACTACCACCTTGAGTACCAACACCTGGAGAAAAAATACTCAAATTCTTCCCGGCTTGCTTAGAACAATATTGAATAATTTTTGGAAATGTAGCTCCTACCACAATTCCATCAACCTTTGCAGTTAGAGCCCAATTCAAAAATAATTGGTACAATTGTTGTTTTTTACCCATTTTAATTTCCATATCATATGATAATTTAGCCTCAGGTGCGCTCATATGACATAATGTGATAACCCCTTTACCATTTTTGTGAGCAGATTTTACTAGATTTTTTAAACTATCAAGACCCATAATCGGATTTGCGATAACTGCATCAAATCCTAAATTCCATAAATGTTCAGCAGTTACTCTATTGGTATTTCCAATATCATTGAGTTTGATATCAGCAATGGTTTGTAATCCATATCTATGTGCAGTTTTGTTAATTTTTTGAATTTCTTTTCCACTTAGTGGTAAAAGTAAATGGAAATTTAGTTTAATTCCACATAGAAATGGATGTAATTGCTTTATATTTTGAATTGTTTTTGATTCTAAATTTTTAACAGATAGATCATAATCATTGGCAAGAATGACTTTGCCATTAGTTTTCGATATCTGTGAAAGTCTAGTTTTGAAGGTGGCCATAATCTACTAGTGGATGAGTGTCTTTTAATTTTATTATTTTGATATAAGAATATCCATGTTCAGATGGATTTTCTACAAATGTTGGTTGTGTTCCATTAGACGTAGAGAATTTCAAGAAGGGGTTTTGAGGATCTGAATCTAACACAACATGACAAAAATAAGATGTTCCTTCATCATTGAAATTCATGAAAACCCCAATTAACCATTTATCATTATGTGGGAACAAGAATAAAGGAAATGGGATTTCCTCCATACCCCAAGTTAGTTTTGCAAGACTGGACATATCTTCTAATTGAATTGGTTGATATCTATCTAAAGTACCATTTCCAGGTTGCAATGTTTTAGGTAATGATTTGATCCTAACTATTGGAGAATAAAGTTTACTAGCATCTGAAGTAGTATCAACAATTTCAGATTCTTCTTTACCACCTTTTAGTCCATAACAAAGATAGTGACCGTTGTGTTGAAGAGGAGTATAGTATACAATTGGTTTTTCTTTTAAAACATCCATCTGTACAGATAAAATTTTCTTTCCATCATAATCATGTAAAAATGAAACACGAGGAGCACGTTCTAATGCACAGACGAGCCTAGTAAATTCTAAAGTTGAATGGACTTGGATGTAACGTGGTAATTTATCAGTAGTTTGTAACTTGTCCACAGGGATTAGCTGTAGGTTATCAAATTAAACTTATCCAAAACAAAGGAGCCTAGTTTCTTCTATCAACAACATCATTGACAGCAGGACCAGTTCCAATAATTGTAACAGGCGTGTTTAATTCTTTTTCAATATTTGCAATGAATGCTTTTGCATCTGTAGATAAGTTATCGTAAGAAGTTTCACCTGCACAATCAGTAAAGAGTACATCTAATTTTGTTATAGAAATTTGTGTTGCACCATTAAGCATGATTGCACGCCTAGCTAAATCAAAATCAAAATCTGCAGCACGTCTTTGACGACCAGTAACAGTTCCAAATTCAGACCAGCCTTTTTTTTCTGCATCTTCAAGTGAGAGCTCTTTGTCAAGGGGTCCAGTTCCAACACGCGTAACATATGATTTGAAAACAACTATTACTTCATCTACTTTTGTTGGTCCAAGACCAATATCAGCACAAATTCCAGAAGCAGTAACATCTTTTGAAGTTACAAATGGGTATGTTCCGTGCCAGAGTGAAAGAAATGTTCCTTGTGTTCCCTCAACTAAGACATGTTCATTTGCATCAAGTGCAGAATTTACCTCTAAAGGTACATCCACAATTAATGAAGATAAAGAATCAAAATCTTTTGCTAGTTTTAAAACTCTCATAGCACGGTCAGCATTTGCAGGTCCAGTTCCAGAACCAGTACTTCCAATTTTTTCTTTTAATTCTCCTTTTGAATCTCTACTCAAATGAGTTTCTTCAATGATTCCGCAGTGTTTATCGATAAATGCACGCCCTGTAACATCAAAATCTTGAATTTCTTTATTGAGAACATCCGGATTAATTACAACTCCAGGTCCAATCATTACTTTGGCATTTTTATTTAGAAATCCACTTGGGAGCATTCTTACTTTATACACTTTATCTCCATCTCTAATTGTATGACCAGCATTTGGACCAGCACCACCACGTACGATTATTTTTGGGTTATCTTTAATTGCCAAATATGAGATGATCTTTCCTTTTCCTTCATCTCCAAAAAATCCGCCAACAACTACAGTTGATGTCATATTGTTAAACGTCTATTTGGTTTATTTAAGCTAAAGTATTTTCCATGATTTTATATTCAACACTGATGAGTTTAGATCGATGGTCGGTGAAAATTTTGCAGGTAATATTATTATCAACTTGGCAAATTTACCGGATTTTCTAAGAAACCCAATTTTGAAAAAAAGAATGATAGAATTTTTTTCATTGTCTGATGCTGAAAAAGCAGAAGTCATTAACAATGCACTAGAAGCTGGCCCTACAATCCCATTTCCTAACTTTGCAAAACTTTTCAAAACATGGCTCAAAATTTTAACAACATTAACTGAAGAACAAAGAGAGGGATTATTTTCAGCATATATTACAGAGGTTGCACGATCACCGCAAAAACTAATTGAATTTAATGTTGATGGGATTTTGGAGATATTTTTGACATTAGAAGAAAATGAAAAAGAAATTCTTGCAATTACAATTAAAAAAATAATCAATAATTTAGATGAAAATTCAAAAAGACGAATAATGATAGTTGTGCCAGAAAATGCTAAAAAACACTTAAAATTTTAGGCGCCTGGTCGTTCTTCAGGTTTTCGGTTATCTTCATTGGTATAATCAATTACTTCTCCTTCTGGAGACAAAACACCTACAAAGATCTTCTCATGTTTTTTCAATAATTTTCTATGATCCAACATAGACATGTCAAGTTTCATCTCATTCATGACCATAATTTGATATTCTTTCCATTCAGCCCAACATTTGTTACATGTAGGATATTTTGCTGCAACAACTCCAAGCTCTTCACTATCCGGAATAGAATTCTTACATTTTGTGCAAGTGAGACTCATAAAAAATAAGAATAATGAACTCCTTTTATCTTTTATTGAATGTAAAACAATAATAATTATCAAAGAGATATGGGGGCATGAAGATAAAATGCCCAAAATGCAAAGAAAATGCAGAATTGGCAATGGATTATTCAGTTGTAAAATGTGGTTCTTGTGATTTGGATATGAGTTATGGAGAATACGTAAAATTTGTGGCTCATAATGAACCAAAATATTCAGATATTTTAGGAGATTATGCAGCTAGTACAGAAGGCCATACTTCAGGTTCTTTGGATGAATGGGATTAACAAAATAGTGTAATGATTCATCAGATTAAAATAATTAGTTAAACATAATTCTATTCATCATTGGAATTTTTATTAGAAAATATTCTTAACTTGGTAGGATTTTTGGTAGGACTTGCAATCGGCATAATGTCATATATTGGATTTAGAAATACAGGAAGTCCAACATTATTTAGATTAACAATTGCATTTTCTTCAATTAGTTTAGGATTTTTTGTCATATGGACAGGGTACATGGTAGAAGACTTTGTAACAAAAACAGGAAGTGTTGAAAGATGGATTCAAACTTTAGGAATTGCAATTCAAACAGTTGGATATTTTTTTATTGCATTTTCACATAGCATAAAATCATTCTTTCCAAAATCTAGTTACTTTAGATCAGTGGGAATAATTCCACTATTCCTAGTTTCATCTGTTCAGTTAGAGCATATTTTTAGATCGGTGTCGTTTATTCTCTTAGCATATGGGGCAATTGAAACAATGTTATCATATTTTGATAATAAGAACAAGGGAGCAATTTCAGTCTCTGTAGGGTTGGCACTTTTAGCATTAGGAGAATTTGTGGGTTGGTATTCATTTGTATTTCCTGAATCAATCCTGTACTCTGCATCAATGATTATCAAAATTGGAGGACTGATAGCATTATTCATTCCAGTAAGCAAAGTGCCATTAACCAGGATAAAATTTGATGATGGTTTAGAATAATTGTTTATCAGGCTCAAAATTTAGAATGATTTCGAATTTGTCAAATTCTTTTATCTTTTTAGTATATTGGAAAATATCAGTGTCCTCTCATAGAAATTAGAATAATTATCAAGTGTACAAATGGCTGAATATAGAACACATATGAAAATTATTGGAGACATTCTAGCAACAACAAGAGATGACTTGCAAGATGAAGATGGAGAATAAGTTACTTATCTAATTAGAATGTCAAAAATTTCTCAGTCAAGGATTTTAACCATTTTGAAAACTCTAGTATCTCAAGGACTTTTAGAAAAAGTAGACAATCAAGGTTCAAATAAATATAAAATTAGTGAGCCAGGTAGAGAATTTTTGCAAGCATATTACACATTTACAAACTTTGCAGATGATTTTGGATTAAGTATCTAATCTGTTACTTCTTCAGATTCAGTTGAATCGTCATCTAATTTATCATCAAAATCATCTTCAAAATCATTATCCTCATAATCTGTAGTTGACATACTTTTCAAAGAAGTGTCTAAACTGTTAAAAACTTATTCAAATGAAAATGATAATTAAAGAAAAAAATGATGATGATGTATTGAAAGTAAATTGTAACAAAGAAGGCTTAGAGAAAGCTTCACAAATAGTTAGTCAGGGGGGAATTGTAATTTTTCCAACAGATACAGTCTATGGAATAGGATGTAATCCATACAACAAAGAATCAGTAGAAAAAATCTATAAAATAAAATCTAGAGATATCATGAAATTACTTCCAGTTTTAACATATTCAATAGAAACCGCTGAAAAAATTGTTGAATTTGATCAATTCACTAAAAAAATTGTTAAAAAATTTTGGCCTGGTCCTTTAACAGTGATTTTGAAAGTAACAGATAAAAAAATTAAAGAATCATTGAATTTGGAAAATAAGATTGCAATTAGAATTCCTGATCATAAGTGTACATTAGAATTATTAAAAAAATGTAATTTTCTGGTAGGAACTAGTGCAAATATTTCCGGGAATTTACCATATACAGATCCAGAAGAATGTTTAAAAAATTTAGAAAACTATGATATTTTTGTTGATGGGGGAATAATTACAAGTAAAGGTGAATCAACAATTATTGAAATTGAAAATGAGAAGATCAAAATAATCCGGGAAGGTTCTTTAACTGAAGATGAAATTTTACAATCATGAATCTAATAATTACTTGTCCTAGGCACCTTGAACCAGAAACAGAGGAGGAAGTAATCGATATTTTAGGAGAATTCGGGGATTCTGATGTTAAGGTTACAATTACTAACATGTCAGGTATTTTGACTGCAGAAACAAAACTTGATCCAATAGAAGTTGTAAGGAAAATTAAAGAAATGCTTCTTGATGAACCATGGAGTGTAAGATATTGTAAAAGAATCATTCCAATACAGAAAGTTGTTGAATCAAAAATCGAAGAAATTGAAAAAAGTGTTGCAGAATTATCAAATCAAATTTTAGATGAGGAGACATATAGAATATCAATTGAAAAAAGAAATTCAGATTTATCAAGTAAAGAAATTATCACAAAAATTGCCAATAATATTAAAAACAAAGTTTCTCTAGAATTTCCAGATAGAGTTCTATTAATTGAAATTTTAGGCAATAAAACAGGGGTTTCCATTCTAAAAAAATCAGACATTCTCAGTACAGAAAAAACTAAACGAAGTATGTCAGAGTAATACAGCAGCTTTTTCAACTAAGATATCAGCCAAAGGATTTTTTGAAATAATTGAATCAGTATGTTTTGCGGTTATTTTGAATTGTTTCTTTAGAAAAGACTCATTATTTTTTGAAAACATTAGAATAGATATCGACTTTAATTCAAGATATAATGAATTTAGAGTTTTTTTATTTCCAATTGCAATAATAGTGAAATTGGTGTTAGGTTTTATTCCAACATTTTTAATTGCATCAGAAATTTGCGTAGTTAAAGCAAATCTCATTAGAATATCAGTTTCAAGTTTATTTGAAAGTAAAATATTATTATTTCCAGATTCAATTGATAATGAAATAATTTTTTTTAAATGGTAGTTATTTAAAATATAATTACTAGATACAGCCTGAAGTATAATCTTAGGGTATTTTTTTCTTATGTCATCGATAAATTTTACATCAATAGATTTTTGACCTTTAATTTCAATAACTTGAATTATTTTTTTAGAGAATTCAAAATTAACTTTTTTCGATGATCCACCATGAATTACAGGGATGATACTTACAAGATCATTTTCTCGGATTATTGTAGATTTTCCATCCATTGCAGAAGAATCAGCACCATTAATTGCGATTAAAACATTGTCAGTATCAAGTTTAGGAGTATCTGTAGGTTTTAGTTCCAATAGTAGATTGATCAGTTCTTGAATGCTTAGATTTGACTGGTCAATTTTTAATTGTTCTATTGGAAAAGACTTTTTTGCACCACCTACAAATTTTACAGTGAACATATCTATCTAATTTAAAATTAAGAAATTATATTAAATATATTATTCAGTTTTTTCTTCAACAGCATCAGAAGACACTTCTTCAGTAGTTGCTTCGACAACTGTTTCGGTTGTTTCAACAATTTCTACTCCCCCTTCTGTAACAACATTTTCAGTTAATTCTATTTCAGGTTGCTCTTCAACTTGTTGTTCATCTTTTGATGCTGCAATTCTAGCCTGTTTGGCTTTTTCTTCACGGATTTCTTTTTTGATAAATTTAGTGATATAACCTGCAATTTCATTTTTCAAACCTTTAGAACGTACTATAGAAACTTGATCTAAGGCTTTTTTGTTATCGGCAAAATCTTCACCAAATTTAGATTTGTGATCTACTAGAACTTCATATGAAATTCGCTTTATTCTATCCACTAACCGATTACATGAAGGGGGTATTTTATACCTATATTCCAAGAAATGAGTTTGAATTCGATTCTAACAAGGATGCCATCTCATCAAAAGATTTACCTAGAATTTTTGAAGCACAAAAAATTACACTGGGTATAAAGCTGATTTGTCCGGATTTCATATCAAAACATCTAGAAAATCTCACGGGTCCATCTGTTTCAACAAGAATTTTGGATTCATCAGTTTTTGACAATAAAGTTTGCTTATCATTTGCATAAATCATTACAGGTCCATAAGATACAAAAAATCCCATGTCCATAGCTTTTTGAAGTTGTTTTTTACTTCCATCAAACCAATGCAATAATGCATGTTTTGTATCATATGAAGTCATAATTTCAAAAACATCATCAAGACTTTTTCTTGAATGAATGGATACAGGTTTGTCGAATTTTTCAGCAAGTGATAATAACGTTTCAAATACATGATTTTGTTTTACTGCATCTTCATTTTTGTTAACATATGTTGGATCCAATCCAATTTCCCCTATTCCAGAAATATGATCATGATTATCTTCAATTAATTTAGAAATATTTTGAAGGTATAAAAATAAAGAAAGAACTTATAAAACATTTAACCATGGATTTTGAGTCCTGCACCAATCACACAAAAAATGAAATAGAATTTTGGTTTGCCAGGGATTTGCAGAATTTATTGGGTTA
>DAOWGL010000150.1 GCA_030637455.1 Candidatus Nitrosopumilus sp.
AACAAGCTATGGAAAATTTCTAATTATTAAAATAATTCTTGTTATTGCATTAATTATTACATACGCTGTTCATGTTCGAGTAATTCGCAAAGAGGTTGAAGAAAAAATTATGTCGAATCAAATGTCAGAACCTGAAATTCAAAAACTGAGAAAGAAAATCATCATACTTGGAGAGATAACAGTAGTATTGTCTGTAGCAATTCTATTCTTTGCTTCATTACTTGATGCCGGAGTTTGAGATTCCCTCAATAATTACTTCAAACCCATAACTTGTTTTTCCAATACCATATTTACAACCAGTAATTTTTGATGTCACAAACAAATTTGTCTCTAAATGTTTTGTAATTTCTTTGACAGGAAAAATTGTTTTTCCAGCAGCTAAACTAGCAGGAACTACTAACATGTCTGCTAAATTATCATCAATTGAATAATTTTTAATAAAATCATCTATGTCTAAATCAAATTCATCTGTTTTTTTATTATACAATGCATCAATTCCTATTATAGAATTATTATCTATGCTGTAAATTAACAAAGATGCACCTGAATCCAATGCTTCTTCAGATCTAATTTCTACATTAACAATGTAATTTGCTTCAGTTAGCTTTTTTACAATTTGATTTACTTTATTTTCAATTTCATTGTTTGCAAATTTTGAAAATGAACAAATTAATTTAACTTCATTTGTTTTTCTTTTTGAAAATAACATTGATTTTAAATTAGATGGATTGACTTGTAATTTTATTTCTCCACCACCTTTAGGATAATAACCTCTTTTAATTAATTCAAGTGAAAAATTAATTCCCATTCTCGAATATGCTTCTTGTAACACATATTGAGTATAATCAATAGTGGGACTCCAAAGTACATCTGTACCACCTTTGATTTTTAAATCGAGTTGTTTTTTTGATATTGCAATTACTGGAATTAAAACTTGTAAAATTAATGGAATACTTCCAGCAGTTCCAACATCTTCGACTAATTCTAAATTTTCAATATTACCTGGACTAAATTTTATTTCTGTAGATCCTATTTCTGCTCCAATGACTTTAGCATTTGCAACTTTTTGAAGAATTTTGATTGCTGTAAGATGTTGTGGTCTTAATCCTGAAACTTTTCTATTTTTTCTAATATTTTCTAAATGAATTGGTTGTTTTGTAATACATGAAAGTGCAATTGCTGAGCGAATAATTTGTCCACCACCTTCACCGTGGCCTCCATTAATCTTTAGAAAATCCATAATTTTTTCTATTAACCACTCTTTATGATAGTTTTTTAAAAAGAATTTTTCTATAGATGATATGGATGGTTTGTTGATAGGGAGATTCCAACCTTTTCATTTGGGTCATCTTGAAGCATTGCAATTTGCATTATCTAAAGTTGATAAATTGTGGGTAGGTTTGGGAAGCTCAAACAAGCCTGTAGAAAAAAACAATCCATTTACTGCTGAACAACGAAAAGAAATGATTCTATCTTCTATTGATGATTCAATGAAAGAGAAAATTTCAATTTATTTTATTCCAGATGTTGATAATCACATTAGATGGATTGAAAAAATAGATACTATTGTACCAAAATTTGATATAATTTTTTCAAATGATGATTTGACAAAACATCTGTATTCAAAAAGAAAGATTCAGGTTCTTTCGATTCCTTTTTTGAATAGAGAATCATTATCTGGAACTAACATTCGCGATCTAATTATTTGCGATCAAAAATGGGATAATCTAGTACCTGCTGGAACCAGAAATTTTTTGGAAAGAACTGGTGCCAAAGAATATTTGAAAAATCTCTAATTATAAATAAACCCCAAAATAACCTGTGATTGATAACATATGGAATATCTTTCAATGCTTCCTGGTCCAACAAATGTACCTAATAGAGTAATGAGGGCAATGCTTGCACCTATCATCAATCACAGAAGTGATGATTTTGTAGAATTGTACACTGATGTAGTTGATAAAACTCAGCAAGTATTTGAAACACAAAATGATATTGTAGCTTTATCAGCATCTGGAACTGGTGCAGTAGAAGCAAGTGTTGTAAATTTAGTTAAAAAAGGTGATAAAATTATCATTCCCGTAAATGGAGAATTTAGTAGACGATTATCAGAATTAATTGAAGGCCAAGGAGGCAATGTTGTAAAACTTCAAACTCCACCTGGAGAAAATGCAACTTTTGATCAAGTCAAAGAAGCATTTGATAACAACAAAGACGTTAAAGCATTCTATGTTGTTCACAATGAAACTTCAACAGGAACAATGGTAAATTACCTTGATAAAGTATCTGACTTAACATCGAGAAATGATGCATTCTATGTTGTAGATTCTGTTTCATTACTTGGTGGTGCTCCACTTCCAGTTGATAAATGGAATATTGATGTATGTATGACTGGTGCACAAAAGGCAATTGCTGCTCCTCCAGGAATTTCACCACTATCTATTAGTGCTAAAGCCAAAAAATACATGATTGAAAATCCACCCGCTACAATGTATTTCAATTTAGCAAGATACTTCAAATTTTATGATGGAGAAAAACACACTCCTTTCACACCTGCACTTCCATTACTTTATGCATACAGAGAAGCATTAACCATGATTTTAGAAGAAGGATTACAAAATGTCTTTAAACGCCATAAAGTTTGTTCAGATGCATTATACTCTGGTCTAAGTGCAATGGGTCTATCTCCATTTGCAAAAGAAGAAGATCGTTCAATCTCAATTATTGCATTAAATTACTTGGATGGACTTGAAGACAAAACTTTCAGAAGTACTCTAGCTGATAAATTCAAAGTACTAGTTGCAGGTGGATTTGGTGATCTTAAGGGTAAAGTATTCAGAGTTGGATGTATGGGAGAAGTTAGTCCTTATCATGTTATGAGAACTATATCTGCAATTTCATCTACATTAGCAATGATGGGATATGATGTTGATGCTCAAGCAGGTCTTAAAACTGCAGAAGAAAAACTAAAAGCTCTCTAAACCCTGTTAACTTAATATAAGGAAATTCGAAACCGAACACATTGACTTTTGATAAGGGCGCATTAATTCTAGTAGATTATACTGCAAAGGTAAAAGATACAGAAGAGGTTTTTGATACAACAATTGAAGAAGATGCAAAAAAGCATTCAATTCATGAACAAAATTTCAAGTATATGCCAAAACTAGTTTCTATTGGTGAAGTTTCTTATCCTGTTCTAAAAGGACTTGATGAAGCACTTGCAAAAACAGCTGTTGGTGATAAACTCACAATTGAAGTAACACCGGACAAAGGTTTTGGTGAAAGAGATTCTGGTAAAGTTAGAATGATTCCTATTAGAAAATTAGGAGAAGATGCTGAGAGAGTTTCAGTAGGTGATTCTATTGAAGTTGATAACAAAAAAGGTATTATTCGTTACATTGGCTCTGGTAGAGTTCAAGTAGATTATAATCATAGATATGCTGGAAAAACAATTCTGTTTGATGTTAATGTCATTAAATCTCTAGATTCTCCAAATGATAAAATCGATAGTATTCTCAAAAACAGATTACCTGTTGAAGATACAAAAATTGCATTTGATTTGAAAGATAAAGAAGTAAACATTACAATTCCTGAGGAAATTTTACGTGCTGATGGATTACAAATCATGAAACACTTTATTCAACTTGATGTTTTCAAATTTGCTCCTACTTTGGAAAAAGTAAGTTTTGTTGAAACACATGTTAACAAACAAACTCAGGAAAAGAAGCCTGAGACAAAAGAAAAAGCTCCTGAACAAAAAACTGCTTAAATTATTCCAGTACTCTTTGCTAAATTTAGTGCAACTTTCTCTGTCATTTTAATTTCTTTTAGAATTGTATATCGTTCTGGTCTAAGATCTTGTGCAATCATTAGAGCTTTTACAATTATTTCTGGTTTTAGACCAATTTGTTTTGCAGATATAGGAGCTCCTACATCTTTCAATGTCTTTACAATTTTTTTCCAATCTTGCCCTTGTAATTTCCCTATCATAATAGATCCTAATCCACATTTTTCTCCATGTAGTCCTATCCCAGGAGCAAGTTTGTCAAGTGCATGTGAAACAAGATGTTCTGCACCTGAACATGGTCTACTGCTTCCAGCAATACATGATGCAACTCCTGCACTGATTAATCCCTCTACAATCACTCTAGCATCTAATCCTTTTTTTGCAAATTCAGAAGAATTTTCCATGACAATTTTAGCACTCATTAAGGCTAAATTTGCTGCATATCTGCCATAGTATTCTTTTTTCTTTTTGTGACCTAGTTGCCAGTCTTTTACAGCTATAATATTTGCAATAAGGTCTCCACAACCACTTGCAAGTAATTTTGCTGGAGCTTTTTTAATGATATCAATATCGACAAAAACACCCATTGGTGCAGTTGCTACTATAGAATGTGGCTTGTCACTCTTTACTGAAACAAAAGGACTGGCCATTCCATCGTGAGATGCAGCTGTTGGTAAACTTACAAAGGGTTTTCCTAAATTATATGAAATTAATTTTGCAGTATCTACAGAACGACCTCCTCCAATCCCTACAATTAGATCTGAATTATCTTTTTTAACGTCTTTTTGAATTTTATTTAATGATTTTATTTGATTATCTATTGAAGTATGCCAAATAAATTGAATTTTTTTTAATTTTAATGATTTTTCAATTTTTTTCTTTAATATTTTTTGAACATTTGTTCCAGCAATCAAAGATACTTTTTTTGGTTTATTTAATGAAATGAGAAATTTACCAAAATCATTGATGTTCTTTTCTCCTATCTCAATAAGCCTAGGTAATTCCATTTTGTGTGATTGCATGCGATCATGATTTTTTCTCATTATTTATGATTTCAAAGGATCAAAAAGTTATTTAAAAGGGGGAGATTCCCTTTACTTTATCTTAATAGGTATATTATGTCAAATAACGTTGAAGAAAAAATTCTGCATGGGACTACCACAGTAGGTATCAAGGCTAAAGACGGTGTCGTATTATGCGCCGACATGAGAGCCAGTGCAGGCTATTTTATCGCAAATAACAATACTCTGAAAATTCAACAAATTGATCTACATGCAGGGCTTACCTTAGCAGGTGGTGTTGCAGATGCACAAAATATCGTAGATATTTTACGTTATCATTCTAATCTTCACAGAGTTGAAAAACAAGGTGACATTTCTATTCATTCACTTGCAAGACTGTGTTCATTGATATTTCATCAAAACAGAGGATACCCATTCATGGCTGATATCTTACTTGGTGGTTATGATGCAAATGGTCCATCATTATTTAATGTCGATATGTTTGGATCAGTTGAAGAGAAATCATATGTTACAACTGGTAGTGGCTCTCCAGTAGCTTATGGTTTACTTGAAGAAGAATACAAAGAAGACCTCACAATTGAAGAAGCAAAACAAATAGCTCTAAGAGCTGTCAAAGCCGCAATAACTAGAAACATTGGTACAGGTGATGGAATTAACATCGCAATAATGGACAAAGACGGTTTCCGTCTATTAACCGATGAACAAAAGAAAGCCGTTATCGAACTTTAGTGATTTAATGCAACGTAAATATCAAGAAAAAGAATTACCTCCTACTAGCCAGAATATAATGGCCACCATACTGCAAAGTATACCTAAAGAGGCAAGTGTAACAAAAATAGAATACGAAGGACCGAGAATTGCTCTTTATACAAATTCTCCACGTTACTTGATGGAAAACAATGAAACAATTTCTAATCTTGTAAACATAATTAAAAAAAGAATTGTTGTTAGAACTGATGAATCAATTAGAAAGCCTGAAGCTGAAGTAAGAAAAATTTTGGCAGATTGTGTCCCAAAAGAAGCTAATCTGCAAGGAACTATTTTTGATACTACAACAGGTGAAGTGTCAATTGAAGCAAAAAGACCTTGGTTGTTACAAAGAAATGCAAAAGAATTCAATCATGCTGAAGTAACTGAAAAAATAGGTTGGAGATTACGAATTAGAAAAGCTACAACTATTCCTTCACGTACAATTCAAACAATTAATGCAACTCTAAAACAAGCCTCTGTTGAAAGAGGTAAACAGCTAAAACAAGTAGGTGATGAAATTTTCAGACCTAGATTATCTCAAAGAACCGAAGTATCGCTTCACACTCTTGGTGGATTTGGTCAAGTTGGACGATCTTCAATGTTACTATCTACTCCTGAAAGTAAGATCTTAGTTGACTGTGGAATTAACCCAGGTGCACGTTCTCCAATGGATGCATTTCCAAGATTAGATTCTCTAAACATAACACTGGATGAACTTGATGCTATAGTTATTGGGCATGCCCACTTGGATCATACTGGATTCTTACCAGCATTATGCAAATATGGATACAAAGGCCCAATCTATTGTACTGAACCTACATTACCAATGATGAATCTAATTCAATTAGATGCAATCAAGGTAGCTGCTGCTCAAGGTAGAACTCCAATTTATGCTGAACGTGATGTAAAACAGGTTATGAGACAAACAATTACTTTACCATATGGAACTGTAACTGATATTTCTCCTGACATTAAACTAGTTTTTGCAAATGCAGGTCATATTCTAGGTTCTGCATTATGTCACTTTCATATTGGAAATGGTGATCATAACTTTGTTTATTCAGGTGATATTAAATTTGGAAAAAGTATCTTGTTTGAAGCTGCTAGTTGGAATTTCCCAAGAGTTGAAACATTATTGATTGAGAGTACGTATGGTCTTAAAGAAGATATTCAACCAACCAGACAACAAGTAGAATCTTCTTTCATTAATGCTGTAAATAATACGTTAGCCGATGGTGGTAAAGTTTTGATTCCTATACCAGCAGTTGGACGTGCACAAGAAATTATGATGGTGATTGATCATTATATGAAAGCCGGCCAAATGGTAGAAGCTCCAGTCTTTATGGAAGGGATGATCTCCGAAGCATCTGCTATTCACGAGGCACATCCTGAATATCTTGCTCACGAACTACGACAAAAAATTCTAGAAAC
>DAOWGL010000137.1 GCA_030637455.1 Candidatus Nitrosopumilus sp.
AATTTTAACGTGGATTTGGTCAAAGTAGAATCCATAAAAATTGATGAAATTTCAAAAGTATCTAATCAAAATGACATCAAGGATCAAACATCTAACACAGAATCAGGCAAAGTTTTGGAAACAATTTCAAAAAAGAAAAATGCAGATTTTGTTGATTCCACCAAAGATCCATATCACTATATTCAAAGATACTATTCAGAAGCAGAATACAAAAGTTGGTTTGATAGAAATTATCCATATTTAACTATAGAAGAAGCTGTAGGATATACAGATAATATCAATGAAATAAAATCAAAAGTTCAACAAATCATCAATAAAGAAATCATTCCAGAAGCTCAAGCATTATCAACAAGTCAGTCAATTATAGATAAAAAAAATAATTCAGATATTGCTCAAATATCTTTAGCAGTTGCAGGGTTGGGGATATTATTTGGGGCAGTTTATGGAGTTAAAAGACAAGTTGATAACAATTCAAGACAAATATCCATCAATAAAGATATCATAAGGAAAAAAATCATACAGCCAATTCTTGGAACCAATCCAAAAGAAATCATTCAAACAAGATTGGCCAAGGGGGAAATCACTTTGGAAGAATATGAGAAATTAAAATCCAGATTAAATTAATTAAAAGCAATTATGGAGTTTTTTTTGGCCTCCAAGTCACGTAGTGAGTCTTTTCGAAGACTTTCAAAGAAATTGTTAATCATGTCAATACCTGCTACAACCTTTGGGGCATTATTTTTTACAAATTCAAGTTTTTCAGAATGAGATTTTGGTTTGTTTTCAAGGTATTTTTGATAAACTTTAGCCCCATCATAATCAACATATGCAATTCTAGCACTAAAATCAGTTCTTTCTAAAACAAGACTATCACCACCTACAATTGCAGTATGGTAAGGATGAATAATCAGGGATTCAGATAATTTTTGAGAGGTAGTTATTTTGGCTTTTTGTAAATCAGGTGCAAATGCATTAAAATCAGCCAAGAGATAAAATGTCGCATCAGGTTTTGTTGCTTTGACTCCATCTATGGCAGTTAATGCATGATAGGTATAATCACCCATTATTTGATGAATGCTTCGAGTTACATCAAAATATTCATCCATCTCTTTACTAATTTCAAATCCTGCAACAGCTGCATGTTGTATTGGAGTTGATACTGCAGTGTATTCAGTTGCAAGTATTTTTTTAAATTGTCGTCTTAGATCAATTGCATGTTGTGGAAAAATTACATATCCCAGTCTATATCCGCCCGCAGCATGAGATTTTGATAATCCATTTGTTACAAATGTTCCTTCAGGGTAAATTTTTCCCATACTTACAAATTTTGAAAAATCATATGTGGTTAGGGCATAAATCTCATCAGAAATAACGGCTATATTTTGCTCTCTACAAACATCTGCAATTTCTTCTAATTCTAATCTGTCATACAATAGACCAGTAGGATTGTGAGGGTTGTTTAGTATCAAAATTTTCTGTCTATCTTGTAATCGTAATGCCAATTTTCTCAAATCATTTGGAGAGATTTTTTTATTTGCTCGTGTAGGCAACATGTGATAATTTTTTTTAAGGAATCTGATTTGTGGGAGATAGCCTAGCCATGCAGGAGTTGGTAAAATAACAGTACCATGTAGAATCTCTAAAAGATTAAAAATCAATTCCTTGGTTCCAGGGCCAACATAGATTCTTTCAGGGGCTATATCCATTCCAAAATAATGTTTATTGTATTTGGATATGGCAGATCTTAATTCAGGAATTCCAGGAACTGCAGCATATGCACCCTTGTCCACATTTTTTATTAATGCCTCTTGAATTAATTTTGGAACAGGAAAAGGAGATTGTCCAAATGCAAACCCATAGAATCCAAAACTACATTCAGAATTAGGGCAATCAGAGTGGAATTCCTGTAAAAACGTGTTTAATTTGAGATTTTCAGGCATCTCAATGTCTTCAACTTGCTGATCAACTATAAACTTCAATGATGTATCTAAGCCTAATTGAAATTATAGATAAAACGTGAAATAGAAAA
>DAOWGL010000017.1 GCA_030637455.1 Candidatus Nitrosopumilus sp.
GTATAATTGAATTTTAAAGTTTAAGTATCTACATCAAAGAAACATCGTGAGGCTGGCTTTCTGCAAATCCAGCTCGTGACATTTTGATAAATTCTGCATTTTCTTGCATTTGGTGTATCGTATGGGCACCGCAATAACTCAATCCAGAGCGTACACCACCAGTTAGTTGTTTTAGAATATCAGTTACGGTTCCTTTGTGAGGAACCATTGCTTCAACTCCTTCTGCAACATAGTCATTAAGATCATCATCAAGGGATATTGAACCTGTTTCTTTAGACTTTCTCCCTATGGATGCAGCTAGTGATGCCATACCACGATAAACTTTGAATCGTTTTCCATTTTTAGTTAAAACTGTACCAGGTGATTCATCAGTTCCACCAAGCATACTACCAACCATTACTGTTGAAGCACCAGAAGCTAATGCTTTAGTTGCATCACCAGAAGTTCTTGTTCCACCATCAGAAATTATTGGAATTCCATGATCTTTACCAATTTTAGCACAATCCATAACTGCAGTTAGTTGTGGAACTCCAGAACCCGTAATTACTCTAGTAATACAAATTGAGCCAGAACCTACACCTACTTTTACAGCATCTACACCTGCTTTAATCAAATCTTCAGCTCCCTGAGCAGTTGCAATATTTCCTGCAATTAATTCACAGTCAGGAAATGCTTTTTTGATGTTACGAACTGTACTTATTGCATTTTCACTATGACCATGTGCAATATCAACAACAAGTACATCTGTACCTGCTTCCAAAAGAGATTCACTTCTTTCTAAAAAGTCACCTTTAACTCCAACTGCAGCACCAACTAGTGGTCTACCTTTCTTATCTTTAGATGCATTTGGAAAATTAGCATTATTTGTGATATCTTTACTGGTAATCAGGCCTTTGATAAGACCGGAGTCATCAACAATAGGTAATTTTTCAATTCTATGTTTATGTAAAATTTCTTTAGATTCATCTAATGTAACTCCAAGTTTTGCAGTTATGACATCTTTTGTCATTACATCTTGAATTTTACTAGTTTTATTTGCAAATAGTAAATCCCTTTCAGTTACAATTCCAATTAATTTTGAATTAGAATCAACAACTAACAGACCTGAAATGTCTTTATCTTGTGCATAATCTAAAGCATCTTCAATAGATTTATCTGCAGAAATTGAGTATGGATTTTCAATCATCACGCTGCCGGATCTTTTTACTTTGAGAACTTCGTTTGCTTGTTCTTTAATGGTCAAAAATCTATGAATAATTCCAATCCCCCCAGCCCGAGCCATGGCACTAGCCATAGAGGATTCAGTGACAGTATCCATATTTGCACTCACAAAGGGAATGTTAATTGTAAGATTTCTAGATAATTTTGTAGATAGATCTGTCTGGCTTCTGCTTGTAATATCTGAATATTTGGGTACAAGAAGAACGTCGTCAAATGTTAATCCTTCTTTGAATTCCAATGAAACCTTGTTAAGAAAGTAAAATATCGATTATAAGCCTTTGTGTTATTTTGATAATTTAGATACGATCGTTATTGCATCTTTAGTAGCCTGTACATTATGAGTACGAACAATATCAGCACCATTCATCACAGATACAACTTCTGCAGAAATTGAGCCAAACAATCGATCATTTGGATTTTCTTTTCCCAAAATTTTCCCTATGAATGATTTGTTTGAAACAGAGATCAAAACGGGATAATTTTGCTTGATTGCATTTAGATTTTTTAATATGAGTAGATCTCGTTCTAACCAATCTGATTTAATTTTAGTAAAAAATGGACCTTTTCCAGTTTTTCTAAAAAATCCAATAGCAGGATCTAACACAATTTTTTCAGAAGGAATATGTGATTTTTTTGCAATCTTTATACTATCTTGAAGTAATTTTTTAGTTACTATTACAGAATTTCCATTTACAGGTTTTGGACTATATGCACATAAAATTAAAGATGGAACATATTCAGAAATAACATCTTGCATGTTTTTATCAAATTTTAATCCAGAAATATCATTGATTATTTCAACTCCATATTCTAAAGCGTCTTTTGCAACTTTTGCTCTACAAGTATCCACAGATATGGGAAGATTTGTAAAATTTTGAATTATTTTAATTGCATTTTGAATTCTTTTTGATTCTATTTTTTCTGAAACTGATGTTGACAGATATGGTGCAGTAGACATTCCTCCAACATCAATAAAATCTGCACCTTGATCTTCCATCCGTTTGGCAGTATTTTTTATCAGAGTTTTACTAGTATTAACAGACTTTTTGTAAAAAGATTCAGGACTGGTGTTCAGAATTCCCATTATTCGTACTGGATTCTTTACACCTACACCAACATTCCCAATTTTTGCCACATGGTTTATCAAATCTAATGCAATTTGAGTGATATGATGATTTTAGGTTGGAAAAAGAGGTACTATGAAATTTTAAAAGAATTCAAATACACTGAAAAAAAAGACAAAGAATCAGCCTTTATTTTAAATTCAATTTTAAAAAAAACTAATGTTAACAAAAAAATCATTGATTTAATAAAAGGAAAAACAGTTTTAGTGATTGGTTCTGGACCATCTTTAGCATTAGCCATTCCAAAGTTAAAAAATTACAAAAAAATAGTCAAAATTGTTGCTGATAGTTCAATTAAACCACTTGTAGTAAATGGGATCATACCAGACATCATTGTGACAGATTTAGATGGAGATGTAAAAACACTTGAAAAAATTGGAAAAACCAATTCTATCTTTGTTGTACATGCACATGGAGATAACATAGGAAAATTAGATTTTGTAAAAAAATTTAAAAATTGTATTGGTACAACGCAATCTGCACCTTTTGATAAAATAGAAAACTATGGCGGTTTTACAGATGGAGATAGAGGAGTTTTCTTAGCAAATCATTTTCAAGCAAAAAAAATTATTTTGATTGGAATGGATTTTGGAGATCGA
>DAOWGL010000094.1 GCA_030637455.1 Candidatus Nitrosopumilus sp.
AAATTCTAAATTTGGATTATATTTCTCCCAAGTATCAATTGCTTTCTTTAATGCATCAATTGGAATTTGTTTGTCTGGAACATTAGGTACATCTTCAAATGAATAGTAAATGATTTGATATTCTTCAGATGTAACAACATTTGATATTTGTTGAAGGTTTTCAATCGAGGGCGAAAGCCCATTACTGGTTTCAGTGTTAAATGGCAGTAAATCAGCATACCAGGCATATCCAAAACCTAACATGAGAATAATTATTACAATTACTGCTTTCAATAATCAAACAAATGGATTGGAGTACCTAAAACTTTCGATGAAATTTACAAAATCAGGCTCAATTGAATTTTTTGATAAACTGAATCAACTTTTGCATACTTTTTTCATTTTAAAAGAAAAATTTAAGATTAATTATTGCCATAGAATAGCTGGATGTTGGTAATCTCCTAACGCACTCGACATCGATTACCAATTTTATCTGTGGTCTAGAATTTTAATTCGGATGAGAGTTTTTCAAATAATCAGATTTTTGCTCATCTGAAAATAAATTTTCATTAAAAGGGATTAATTTCAAGGCGTTTTGAAATGCAGGACACTCACAATCAACAGAAAATAGTTCTTCGCATTTTGGACATTGGATTACAGTGTGATTTCCCCAATCACATTCAATATTATCGATAATCTCAAAGATAACATCTTCATTACATATACAATGTAATTTGTTTTGAAATTTGTCATTAAGAGACATACTAGGCTCTTTGAAAAATCAAATATAATTTAATAACTACAAAGATTGGAGGAATTTGACTTGACTGAATGTCCCACGTGTAAACTTGCAATGGAGTCACATTCTACAGAAGAACTAATGGAATGTTGTATGAAGCAAGTAGGGGATGGATTTTCTGAGGAAGAGTCAGGTACATGCCCCAATTGTAAACATGATATTAAAAAACACTCGAGTAAAGAACTTGCAGAATGTACCATAGAATTTCTCAAATCAGGAATAAACTAGGTCAAGATAAGATTAAACAGAAGAAAAAAATACAAATGTCATTGGATCAAACTACTAGAAAATTAATTCAAGACTATTCACCAATGTGGACTAACAAACAGATTTGGGAATTTGAGCAACTAAACGAAGAATTAACTTTTGATACAGTCTATGCAGAACAAAGTAATTTTGAATCATGGAATACAAAGATGGCAAATCCAGATACATTCATTCGAGACGTAGTAGTTAGGACATTTGATAATTTCTTAGACGGATATGAGTTATGGATTTCAAACAAAGACCAAGGAAAGTTAGACTCGAAATATGTGGCATATCTCATGTCAGTCATGGCAGACATTATGATAGAAGAAGAAGTTTGTCTCAATTTTAGAATTGAAAATAATGCTCTAGTGGTAGTAATTGATGAAAAAGCAGATGTGATTGACTGTAAAGAATTTTTTGAGGAATTTTATCATTTAGCAACGGGATTTAATTTTGATACCGATACTGGAATTCCAGATGATGAAACAGAAGCTGAACTTTACCTTATACGATTACAAGAAGAATTTGATGGGCGAATGCAGAACAAACTGGGGGATAAATATTTGCCAGGTAACAATGATCCAGATACACTGCATGCAAAGGATTGACCTAAAATACAAGATGAGGGTATAGATATATAATGTCAGAGATAAAACCATATAGAAATTTCAAAAAGAGAGAGCAAGCTCTAACCGCAGAACAAAAGGTAAAAGGCCAGGTGTAGAGGGAGGCCCAAAATGGATATTTTACCAAAGTTTCAACCATATCATACAAGTTTGATGTGTCTGAAGACATGGCGTGGAGTATTGTTGGCGGATTACTATCAGATGGTTCCTTTGAATCAATCCATGATGATTATACGGGTGAGATGAAACTATGTGAAATGGGGAAAACATATCAGATATTAGATTTGGAGCAAAAAAGAAAGAGAGAGAAATATCGCAATAATAAATCTAAAGATAAACCCAAACCAAAAAAAGAAAACTCTTAATTCTAAATTAATTATACAGAATCATGGATGATGAAAATTTACCAGTACAATGTCATCCGGTAATAAAATCAAAAAAGAAAAAACCAGAAGAGGAAAAAAATGATACAGTGTAAATTGTGTGGAACTCCATTAGGAAAAGAACCAACTACTGAAGAATTAGAAACCCATTGGAAGAAACATCATAATTGGCATTGGGAATCAAATAAAGATAAAACGCCTGAAGATGCATTATTGAAAAAAAGATAATTGACAACTTGGAATAGTAGTCGTTTATAGCATGCTTAGACCACTAAACGAAGGCGTCATTAATCATTTAGGTTCGAGATATAAAAGATGAATTAGACGTTTTTCAAACATTTGTTTAGTGAAATAAGAATAATGAAACTAATTTTAAGAATTTGAAACATTTGGTTTATCAATTAATCATACGAAACAATATCATGAATGATGACTTTGCAGAATATACAAAATGCAGAACATGTGGTGTTGCCCTGATTTATTGCGACTGTAACTGTCCATACTGTGGAAAAAGAGACGGGTGTACATGCCTTCTTGACGAAATAACTATCACAAACTAAAGTCGGGTTAATTTTTTATCAGACCCTTCCCTATTCCAATACCTATGAGGGTAAAATATGGCCAAAAAATATGTACTTTGCAAAGACAGACACAGTGTATTATAATTTAATATCGTATAGTTATCATGGATAAAGAGTGCAAAATCTGTAACAAGGTATGTGTAGATGTCTATAGAAGCTATTGTTCTTTTAATTGTCTACACTCTGCCATGAAAATGATGATTCCTAATTAAAGATTACAACTGGTTTCATCTTTTCTTAATCGTTTTTCTACAAACATATAGATATCTGCCTTTTTTTATTTTTTTTTTTGAAAAAAGAAAAAGAAAGGGAAGGAGGAAGAATGTAATTGTGAGATGGGCCCAATGGCACCATAATTCATTTTTATGATATTAAATCACGCATGATGAAAATTATTTTTAACAAGTTTTAAACCAAAACAACCCGTATACGTTCCGTATAGTATTCATGCCTAGTTTTAGAAATTAATTAGCAGTATTACTTGACATAGAAAGCATTAATTTGATTAAACAGTAGATGATAACATGTCTTTGGATATTACCTGGAAGAACAACTTTTACGGAATATCTTGGGCATATGAGAAAGACAGATTGGTAGTATCCACAGTTTTTGAGGATAAAAATGAGGCTCTAGCCATTGCCAAAGAAATTGAAGATTGGAGTGATAAATTTACAAGATTAACTATCATTGAGAAAGAAAATGACGAGTTTGCAATTTGTTGTTATCAGGATCCTCAAATTTCAAAAAAAGATAGTCATCTAGGATTGTTTCGAACGGGTATGAGACAGAGTGGAGGGTATGAGCAGGCAAAACCTATGATAGTAGAAAAACCACCACTGTTGCAAATTGCATATGCTGCAGATGTCAGAGACATGAACACCTATGAGCAAATTTCACGACTTGTTCCAATGCGAAAGTGTAGAATCATTTCTGAGAAAGATTTGAAAAAACAAGAATACTATTACGAGAAAACTGCAAACTCTCAGAATTAAAGAAAAAGGTGAGATTCAAAAATTCTAGGATTGAATCACCACCAGGTATGGTCGGGTAACAATAATTATTGAATTTGAATATAATGTATTACTACTCTTTTGTACTGAGAAATTGTACTGAGAAATCGTTCATCTTCGTTAAATAGAAAATTCTCTAAGGGTGTAATATGCAAGATAACAATAATCAACAAAATTGGGAAGAAGTAATTGGCCTTTCCTGGCTAGTATCAGACGAATAAATTGTCTGGCAATGTTTGTAGTCCCAACTGTTGGTGCAAACTGGAGGAATCTAGTAGTACTGACGAACTGCTTTAGATAATTCTAAAGCGTTTATTTTTTAATTCATAATATTCATAAAGTAATATTTTTCTGTTTCATATATGAATAGACCATCAAAATTCATTGTAATTATTCTTGTATTATCACTAGTTGGCAGCGTTTCAGAGATTTGGGGTGGAAGTTGGGACATTACCAGTCATTTGCTGGGAGCACCTGAGACGTTTTTTACACCACCACATGCAGTATTGTATTCAGGAGTTGGGATTAGTTTGATTGCATCTATTCTTGCAAGTGTCATGTTGTTCAGAGATAAGGAATTACGTAACAGCTCAGTGTCATTTGGTTTGAAATTAATCATTATTGGTAGTGTTATTCAGATTTTTGCCGGACCTAGTGACTATGCATGGCATGAGATGTTTGGAACAGATGGATTACTTAGTCCAACACATCTCACTCTAATTACAGGAATTTTGATACAATCAGTCGGAATTGTTCTTGGATTGACCAGGTTAATTCCGTATGGTTTTAAAATTGTGAAACCTGCATCAGTAATTTCATTTTCAGCATTATGGTTTATTGTAATTGCATTTATCTTTCAATTCACTTTGCCAGTATCAAGAGGGGAGACTATGAATCTTAATCCCGACCCATATGTGGCAGGAATCATTCTTGTACTAACAATGCCATTTTTCTGCACATTAATTTTCTGGGGAGCAGCAAAGTCAATGAAAAAGTTTGGCTGGGCAAGCGGAGTTGTAGCAGTGTTGATAACATTCAACATCACAGCAAATATAGTCCCTGCAGAAGCATTGTGGAGCTATTTACCATGGTATGCCATAGCAATGATTACAGCCATAGTTGCAGATGCAATAATTTCAAACAAAATTAAAATCAACAAATTCAGAGAAGAAATTGCAGGGGGGTTAATTGGAACCATATCTCTAGTGTATAGTATGCCGTTAGTTGGAATGGCTTACATTCAATTTTATGTATTCAGTGGGGTTTCAGGATATTCTTTACTTCCAGAATTTACTGAAACTTTGGCAATGATTTTAGTAATAATGGGCATACCAGGAGCGATAATTGGAATACTAGCAGTCAAAATTGCAAAAAAGAAAATCACCATCCCCGTAGAATCAACTATTTAGATTCAAGAAATAAATAAATTCTAATTTTTGATTAAACAATCATGCATTGTGATGATAAAAGAACTTTATTCGTACTAAAAGAAAATATTGAAAAAAGTTGGGAAGAACTCAAAAAAACCAAATTTGATGAGATAAAATTAAAAGAATTCAGTGATGCATTGGTAGAATATTTTGATTTGAAAAAATCATCCAAATAAGATTTAAGTTCATAATTTTTACAGAAAATACATGGCAGATTATGATGAAGATGGACGATTAATAATTTCAAGAGCTAAACAGTTAGAGCAAATTCCAGAAATCTGTTACCATTGTGATAGTGATGATCTTCAAATGATTATGACTCATGTAGATGGAGGTAGTTGGATATGCTTGGACTGCAATAGCCTAAATTGTTATGAACCGTCTATGAGATTAACAAAGAATATGCCATTTTCCATGTTAGATTTAGGAAGAGATGAAATTGTTTTTGTTCCTGAATGGGATTTTGAGTGATTGAATTCTAAACTCAACGCTTAAGTTCAAAAATATAGTAGGAAATTCATGAATACATTGGATTATTTGATAAAACAAAATGATCAAATTTCAATGTCAATACCTGAATGTGATAACATCAATACAGATGGGCAAGACGAAGAGTGAGATATGGCCGAAGCTTCACTTTCAAAACTAGATGACAAAGGGGTTTTCACCATTGTAAAAGTTGAGAATGTTGAAAAAAAGTGGGAAAAGAAATGATTACTGAAATAAATATTGAAACTGAAGAAGAGTTTGATGGAATAAAGAACTTTTACACTTCAAGAAAGATGATTGTTGCAAAATTTTATGATAACGGAAAACCAACAATCTTATCTCAAGATATTCAAAGAGGGAAAAAATACCGAGTAAAAATCATTACTCAGAAATTTGGCAACGGTAAAGAAGACTACGATATTGCAAAATCTTAATTCTAGTACTATTTCTTAAAAAAACTCAACTCTTTTCTAGTACATAAAAAATATTATGATATGTTAAAGGGGGATTTTAAAAAATGATGTTAGAGCATACCAAAGAATGCAAATACAGAATGGATAATGACATGCCTCATACTAATTGTACATGTCAATGTCACAAAATCATTATGGCAGAATCTACAAAACTAGACTCAAGGACTTTTTGATTCAGGTTCAAAATTATCTATAATTTCAGTTACACTAGCAAGCAATATCTTTTTGATCTCCTCAGGACTCATTCCGGATTTGTGCATTAGTTTCATCTGATCCATTATAGAAAAATTCACCCTGCCTTGAAGATAATCAACAATTCCAAATCCTTTCTTCGGGAATTCTGTCACAAACATTTCATGTTCTGAAGATTTATCATCACTCATAGAATTAATTTAGAAAAACTAGTTATAAAATTTACAATTAATCAATAAACAAACAGAAAGTAGTGGAGAGTTATTTTTACGTAAAGTCCATTACTTCGCCTTTTTCAATTCTCTCTCTAAATTTCTCTTTGAATTCTTCTCGGTATTTTTCCTGAAGGACCCTTTTTTCACGTTGTTCTATCTTCTTTGACATAGTCAGTTATGACGATCATTTAATTTATTCTAGCTTGTAAGAGTTCTAAAAATCTGTTTGAAATATTTGAAATTTTCAAACAATCCAAAGAAAAGAAAAATCGCTGAAATTCTTAAATTTGTAACTCACATATAGAAGAGGTGGCAACCAGAGAGGATCTCAGAAAGGACATAATCAAAGTAACTGAAGAACAGCAAAAATTAATGGGGTTAAGAAAACAATTCCTTGGCTCTAAAAATAATGAGGATCAAATGAATGCATTTAAAATTACTACACAGATTATGAAATATGAAGATTTTATTCGAGACACTGAAAAACAGCTTAGAACAATGGATTAATCATCACTGCAAATATTCATTAGACCATATGGAAAGCAAACTTCATGACAGAATTTGTCCATAAACCATATGACAAAATCTACGTTAGAGACATGATAAAGCTAAATCTTGACGATCTAATTGGCATGATGTCATCATTAGATGCTGCAAATGCATACTGGGTTGACGGGGTTTTATTTGCAAGTTTTGCAATGACTGAATCTGAAGAATTGGCAAAAAAAGAGATGCAAAATGAAATGTTTCTAGATAAGATTATTTTTGCAGTTTATGAGAATTACACAAAAACAGTAAAGTCCTCAACTAATTTAGAAATTGGAGTACTAAACATGCAAAAAAGTAAACTCTACAAGGATTTGATTGCATGGCTTAAAACCCAAGCAATTTGGAATGAATAAAAAAATTAAGATTGATTCCATGAAAGATAACCACCTTCCAAAGTAACTGCATTGAATCCCTCTTTTGCTAGTTCATCAGCTGCAATGTTTCCCCTATAGCCGGTTCCACAATAAGTACAGATTTTCTTATCTCTAAGGTCTTCAATCTGTTTTTTCTTTGCATTTCTAATGCTCAATCCCAAAGGCATATGAACAGAGTCTTCAATTTTTCCACTCTCTAGTTCATCAGATTCTCGGACATCAATGATTACGAAATCATTTTTTTGTGACATTAGTTCTTTTGCAGTAATTTTATCTGCCATGAATGATATTGTTTATCGTGTAATTTATTTCTGTGTTATCTAGTTTGTAACAGTATTTTCAATACTAGTCATTATACATTTAAAGTGAATTTGTTCTACAGTTTCATAACCACACTGATGGCAATAGAACTGGTTTTCTTTGTTACAAATGTCACATTTTTTGTTAACTTCCAATTCGTGACCACATCGTCTGCATGAATCTTGTTTCATAGAATAGGATACACATTGATGGATTTAAACACTAGGGAAATTAGAGTCTCCTAATTAGCTTCATCTAATTAGTTGTAACTAATTTTAGTTTTAAAAGAATTAATTTTTGAGAACCAAATTTTCTAAAGATAATCCATAGTAGGAATTATCTCCTGAATTAATTTTCCCAAGTAATTCTTTTTTTAACGTTTGAATTTCTTTCTCAGTCATCATAGAATAATGTAGGATGTTCAAAGAGATAATCTTCTCTTTTCAAATTACATAAACCAATAGCTAACAACATATTCATTTTTTAAATTCCAAAAATGGAAAATAATCAATAGGCTTAAGTTTAGAGATCGCTCAAGAATTAGTCAATGGATGAGCCAATCGTAGAGGTATCAAAGGAATTGATAGCAGCAAATTACGAGATTGATGAAGTTACCAAACAATGGACAGTTCTGAAACATGAGTACAGAAGTACAAAAGATCCCAACATCAGGGCAGAAATTAAAGAAAAATGGGATCAATTGCAAAAAAAGATGAAACAGTTGGAAATGAACCGTCGAAAGATCATAGAAAGAAAAGAAGAGATTGAATTTAATAGTAGATGGAAAGGCTGGAAAAAAAGTTAGGATAGAATCAAAATATCATACCTGAAAATTAAGACCTGTCTAACATGTAACAAATTAAAGTACACAGCATGTATAACGGCTCTGAAAAAGAATTAAAAAATCAAGAAGAGGTAGGAGATGAATCCCACCAACTAGAACTTCAAGAATCACATATTGAAGACGAAAAGTACGACGAAGTAGAAGAATAGAATCCAAACTCCAATACGCTTAAGTTCACAGAAATTTTAAAAAATTATTGGCTCTTGATCCAAACTATAAAGCAACTTTCATGATTCTAAAAGACATAGAATCACGTGGACTAGTGCAGTTTAACAAAGAATATCTTGATGAAGAATTTTTCAAGAATTTCATAAAATTTAGAAAGTCATTTTCACATTCAATGGCCGAACTAGTTAGTAAATTAGATACATTTGAGACAAAAAATGAAGAGTTGACAAATTTTATCATTTATTCAGAGTTATCATACATCAATTCTCATCTTGATGCAATAAAGAAATTTTTGAAAATTATAATCAATCCAATAAAACTAGATGAGGGTTTTGGTAAAGATACCACATTAGAGCAAATGGTAGAACGGATTTGTAAAAAAATGAACTATGGTGATAGATTACAAAATTCAATCAGAGGGTTATTTTTGCTAAATTTTAGAGAAGCAACAGCGCAGCAGCAATTTGTAATTGAAAAAACAGGTAATTTGATAATTAATCATAAAAATGAAAACAAAATGCAGTTAAACATCAAAGATTTAGCAGACAATTCATCGCAAGCAATGGAGATACTAGCTGCCATGTTTGATTGGTCAAATAATAAAACACAAGAACCTGAGAAAAACTCAGATGGTCTTGATGATTTAGTCAGTGATTTGACAAAACAGGTACAGGAATTAGATAAGAAATTGGATAATCTTTCTTGATTTATTGTAAATTATTCAAATAGTATTTCTCTACTCGTTCCATCATAGGCTGTACATAATCATCACATGTTTTGATAAATTCTTGCCTAGTGTTTTTTTCACTACTAACTAGGATTACCACCTGGTTGATTTTCTGACCAGTTACTTCCTCAAACATATGTGCATAGCACGTAGTTTGCAAATAATATTCATACATGTATTCATCAATCTGAGGCTTGCGCTTTGTTTTGTAATCAATAATGGATAATTCTCCATCATATTCTGCAATCAAGTCACTGGTTCCTGCAACCTGTAATTTGTCGGAATACATTCTCTGCTCGATGGATGTAACATCAGAAATATTATCAAGAAAAGGTTTCAAATTATTAAAATGGGCAACAGGTAACAAATCAAATTCTTCCATTGCAAGGCTATGACTAAGATAATCCTCTATGATTTTGTGGGATTGAGTACCAATGTCCTGGGCTTGTTTTGTAATGTATTCGTGGGCTGGCTCATTTTCTTTCCAGGTTTTTAATCCATTTTTCTTGTGTTCAGGGGCAGTTGCTGAAAGAATAGTGCTGATTGAAGGGTAAATTTTGTCAAATTTAGTTTGATACCAATGTCCATCTTCCCTATCCAAAAGTACGGGCTCCCTAACCTTTAGCATCTGTGTAAAACTTGTCACTGGAAATTTTTGATACTAGTAGTTATTGAATGATTTGATGTTAGATCATTTTTTTAAATTTTTCAAACTCAGATCTTGTTTTTACAAATTGATCCGTGTTAATTTTTCTTAGTGAAAAAAGGTTCTCCATTGAATCATTGATGATGTGAATCGTTTCATCAAAAATTACTGTATCAATAAACTCTTCATCAGGATACACGGCATACTCAAAAGATTCAGTATCAGTTTGTATCTTTAACTTGAAGCCCATAAGCAATCCCAAATCATCATGTTTATTCAAAAAACCAATCAAGCTTGCCTTCAATGAGGGATCGTTAGGTAGTGAGGCATACCTAGAATCATTTTGATTGTCAATTATACATGCAACAGGGTTTCCCTTTGTGTGCAATACCTTGGAGTTGTGCGTTAGAACAAATTCATCAGGTTCGGGCATCTTATCTAAAGGCATAATCAGAATATAGATAATTTCATTAAATAAATTGGCTAGAATTTACAATTAAAATTTAATCTTTAGATTCTTCATATTTTTCATCAGATTCATAATTTTCTTTAAGATCAAGCTCATGTTGTTCCTCTTTCATTTCTTCTTGCTCAGATGCCATGTTTTCAGAATTTTTCACATTACTTTCAGGCTCGTTTGCCTTGTCTCTAACCTTTTTCATGATGCAAAATTTACTCAAGGTCTTTTTCCATCCCATAATTATTGTACGCAAAACTTGGTCTTATAGGTTTAGGTTTTTATTAATTTACTCGAGATTAAACTGAGAAGATTATTCCTCTAAGTAGGATTCAGGATACTTTCTATTAGTTCAATAACTTTTTTTGAAACATTAGAAGAATCGGATGGAATTTCAAGTTTTTTTGATTTAAAATATGTGATTGATAGTTTAGAATTTGTTGAGAGAATGTCGAAAGTTTCAATTACAGATCGATTATCACTTAGACAAGGAATAGTTTTGAATGATTTTTTCAACCCTCTTTTGATTTTTACATAATCCTTTACATTCACATTTTCGAAACGGATCATTTTATTTTTCAGACACTCCACATTGAATGGAATAGCAAAAAATCATTCTGTGTTATTATACCTCATCTATACTATAAACGGTGTATTGTATCATAAATAACGGAAAAGGATACTAGTATGATTTAAGAAAAAAACATTA
>DAOWGL010000076.1 GCA_030637455.1 Candidatus Nitrosopumilus sp.
AGCCACACACCCAAAGATTTTGCTTCCGCAGAAAACTCGATAAATAAAGTTGGCCAAAGTTATTAAAAAAGATTTCTCAGTATTACTTTGAGATTTTTATTGAGTAGTGGCAACTTTAAGAAAAGATGATAGTTAAAACATCAGCATTATCAGCATTATTCATTATTGGGATTATGCCTTTTTTGTCCCTAGTTCATGCAGAGCCATCAATTTCAATAATCATGGAACAAACCACATACAGTTATTGTGAAAAACTATTCTACACAATTGAAGTTTCAGAAGTAACTGGAGATCATGCAATAATTCACATAAGTGATGAATCAGGTAAGGGTAGCAGTGCAATCCCAATACCGATAACAGAATTCAAAAATCAAATCCCTTCATCAATTCCATTTGAAGCAGAAATATTCCCATTAGGGAAATATTTCATAGATGTAGAATATTCAGGAGCAACAACTTCATCAGAATTTGAATTAGTAGAATCAGATTCAATGTGTATTTCAGATGTAATCAAACCGATAATGGCCAATTGGCTTTCAGATAATATTTCAGACGGATTTCTTTTAGATGCATTTCAAAAATTTGTGGATAGTAAATTAATAAAAATCCCATTTGAAATAAATGAAAATAATGTATATGATATAGATATTCCAGAATGGGTGAAAAATATCGGTTATTGGTGGTTAGAAGGAGCAATATCAGATGATAGTTTTTCTAATGCAATGAACAATTTACTTGAAAGGGGAATCATCGGATTTTCAGGAAAAATTTGAAATGAATAAACATTCAATCATAACAATTGTTGCAATCATCGTAATTATTTTACCATTTGCACATTCAGGATTGAGTATTATTGGCATGCAGCAATTAGAATACAGGTGGGATAGTCCAGGTCAATTTAGTTTTTTTACAATGTCTAATGACGGAGAAATGGAATTTTGTAATCCAATGCCATTTTGGATTAGTTTTCAGGAATTAGAAATTATTCCACATTATCAGGCAAGTAGTTTAGGTTCATTTTCAGTAGAACCAACTACTGTCAATCCAATGTCATCAACAGTGCAAGAAGGGGTATTTTTATCAGAAGGATTATCTGCAGCTCGACATATTTTCATGTCATTAGATTTTGAATTTAATGGAGGAGACATTAGACTTGATCCAAATGAGTTCATCGTAGTTGTTCGTGCAGATATGCCAATCTTAGGTGTTATTCCATATTCAACTACAACCCAGATATCAGGATTTGATTTTAGCAGAATAATGAATTCAGAAAATTTGTCTTGTGGTTAACTACTTTTTTTGGCTTCTAGCAATTATTCCAAAAACAACTGCAACAATTCCAGCACCTAGAAATGCTATAATAAATCCCATCATCGACTCTTTGCCCATTTCTTTAGAACTAGGTGTTTGAGTGGCTAAATCAAGAACACATGCTCCATCTTTGAGAATTGTTCCAGGACCACATCTTTCATCTAAAACACATGCTCCATCTTTGAGAATTGTTCCAGGACCACATTGTGTTGGTAAAGTATTATCTGCTGCGGCTTTGGCTGCTGCTGCATCTGCTGCGGTTTTGGCTGCTGCTGCATCTGCTGCGGCTTTGGCTGCTGCTGCATCTTTGGCTGCTGCTGCATCTGCTGCGGCTTTGGCTGCTGCTGCATCTTCTTCACTAGTATCTGGAACTACAGTTGTAGAATCACCAAATACGGAACCAATAATTTCAATTTCATCAGTTCCAAATGGTACTTCAACATTCAAGATTCGAGATGAAGATGAAGTCTCAGTTTCATCAAAATTGGCAAAATCACCATCAGCTAAAACAAAAAATTCATCATCTAATCCTTCAAAGACAGAATCAAAGAAGGAGCGTTCTATGGTTATATCTAAAGTTCCATTAGTTTCAGTTACATCAACAGTAAGAAATATAGAAAAAGATTCGGCATCTGCTTCAATTCCTGAAACAGTCATTCCTGTGGCATCATATTCTAAATCAAAAGTAGATCCATCTACATCAACAGACATTGTTTCTGCATATACTAGTGCAGTTGAAATCATAGTAAACAAGATTAATCCAAGAGATATTTTCAAGAGAGAATTAACACTAGGTAACGGTGTGTATTTTTCCGAATAGAATTCATTTACTGCAAAATTATTCATTTGTATATTTAGACCTCTGAATTGACGTTAAAAATGAAGAGACGATAATAAATCACGTAAAAGTCAAGCTTTTTTACTTATTTTTAAAGTTCAGGCAGAAATTATACTAGATTACGCCACGGAGAATCTGGATAATCTTTTCAGCAATCACATTTGCTGCCAAAGATTGAGCCTCTTTTGTTTGAGCACCAATGTGAGGTGTTAAAATTACATTGTCAAGTTCTGCAAGTTTTGTTCCAATTGCAGGTTCTTTTTCAAACACATCTAATGCAGCACCACCCAATGTTCCATTTTTGAGGGCATTGTAAAGTGCATCTTCATCAACAACTCCACCTCTCGAAGTATTGATAATTTTTGCAGTCTTTTTCATAGTGGACATTTTTTCTGTATCTAAAAGATGGTAAGTAGAATCTAAAAGTGGAACGTGAATTGAAATGTAATCAGAACTTTGTAAAAGGGTGTTCAAGTCAGCTTTCATTAAACCAACTTCTTTTGCAAATTCCTCATCAATTGGCATTACATCGTATCCGATAATATTCATGTTTAATGCTCGTGCAAGTCTTCCCAATCTTTTTCCAATATTACCTAAACCAATAATTCCCAAATATTTTCCTCGAAGTTCGGTTCCCTTTAGTTCTTTTTTGAGCCATTCTCCATTTCTTATTGCTCTATCACCTCTTCCAGTTTGTCTTGCAAGAGATAACATTAAACCTAAAACTAATTCTGCAACTGCATTCATTGCCCCTTCAACGGCATTAATTACGCGAATGTCTTTTGATTTAGCAGCTTCTTGATCAACGTTATCTAATCCAACTCCAACCCTTGCAATAATTTTACAATTGTCAGCCTTCTCTATCATTTCTTTGGTGATGGTAGTTCTGCTTCTAACAATTACAATATTAAAAGTGGAAATCTTCTCGAGAATTTGTTCAGGGGTAATTTCAGGTTCATATGAAACTTTTAGTCCATTATCAATCAAAATTTTATTCAATATAGGATCTACTACATCACAAATCAATACAGAGTCTTCAAATCCCATAAGAATAGAAAATGAATAACGGCATATAATTCATTAAGAAAATAAAAAGAAAAAAAGATTGTTAAAAGATCAAGAAAGCATTTCTGCTACTACAGGAATTACTTCCCATAATGCGACATAATCGCCACTTGCTTGCATTTCAGAAGCTACTTCATCAGTGTATAAACCGTGAATGTTTAGTGCAGGATGAGCAATGCTTTGATCTCCCATTGGTGGGACAGCATCACTTGGATTGCCTAAAGCATATGCATAAGATGCTACTGGTGCTGGGATAACTCCTTTCTCAACTAGAACTGGGTTCAAGCCGAATGGGTCACCTGCTACAAATACTGAAGCTGCGCCAGTGTAAATTGCTGCATAATCGTGGTTTACTAATGCGTATACACCTGGTTCATCGAATACTACATCAACAATCATGTTTTGTGATCCTCCGAGTAACCATGTTTCAGTTGCTGCGGATTGTACTCTATTGCCTTGTGTAACTCTATCCAAGATTTCTCCAACAATGTGGAAAAATACTGGTTCGTTACCTGCATTTTCGGCAAAGATTCTCACGTGTTGATCATTTTCAACAAACAAGAGTTGTGATTGGTATTGCTTGTGTTCAAGTCCATTCCATGGTTGTGCGACAAAGATGTTCTTGTTTACATCGCCATTGACGAGTAAGTTATGAGCCATGTTTGGTACATAACCAAATTGCATTCCATTAACAACTGTTGCAGTATTATGATGTTGGAACATTGCTCCTGCATCATAGTTACCTTCAGGTGTTAGGTACAATTGATTGTATTGGATTTGGAACTCTAATGCGTCTGCATCGTAGAATTGTCTATCTAACGAAACTTCGCTTCCACTAACTGAGGTTTTCTCTACCATTAGTTTCTTGTATCCATTGATTGGATCAACTATTGCAATTCCGTACATGCCGGAAAGAACGTGTTGGTCCATACCAATTAGGTGGACACCAGAACAGTGGTATTTGAAAACACCAGCAGATTCAGCAATGTAGCAGTACATGCTTGTTTCACCCGGATTAACGGAGTCAAAGTTTCCTGCTGACATTTGAGATGCGTGCATATCATTACCGTGTCCGGTAACTTCATCATCTGGAATTGTAAGTGTCATCTTTACAACATCACCTTGTGTAACTCTTAGTGTTGGTCCTGGGATTTGTCCACTAAAGGTCATGGCATTGAAGGTTTTACCTCCCATTAATGGAAGTTCAACGCTTTCGCCAGTGAGGTTAAATTCAACAACTTTTCGTCCAGTTGATTCTAGTGCACCACAATCAGTCTCTGCAAATGCTTGTGGCATTA
>DAOWGL010000126.1 GCA_030637455.1 Candidatus Nitrosopumilus sp.
ATATGAAATCCTGTAAATCCTTTAGTTCTTGCTGCATCAACTACTGCATTTGCAGCTTTCATTGCAGCAAATGGTGATGATTCGTATCTGTCGGCATTAACATGTACACCGCCAGAACTGATGGATACTGTTTCAGCGCCTGTAAGGTCGGTCATGTGAATAATTGTATTATTATAACTACTGTAAATATGGGCAATTCCCCATTTTTCAGGACCTTCTTTTTTTGTCTCTGGTTGAGGTTTTGATTCTTGAACAGCTTCAGTTTTTACTTCTTCTACAGCTTTAGTCTCTACAACTACAGCTTCAGTCTTTTCTACTGGTGCCTCTTGAACCTCAGTTTCTACTTCTGACAATGTCTAATCAGGTCTTAAAGGGTTTAAAATACATTGATTTTTCATACTTGCCTTAATTTGGGCACCATTGCATATTCAATGACTATTCATATACTGTGATCATCTGGATGCATTAAATGGCATCCATTCTGTTCTTGGCAATTGGTATAGCAGTTGCAACTGCATTAATGGCTTCAGTGGCAATTCATTTTTTGACTCCGATCGGAGATTCCGGTTTATCCCCTCAAGAACAAAGCTGTCAACTGATTGTTAATGAAGGATATAGAATTCATGCAATGTATCCTGATTCTAGCCCAGATGAACTTCTGAATGATGATTTTAAACGCTTGATGTATCTGGATGAAATGTGGATTACTGAATGTGTTAACGTTTTACCTGCAGAATCAGTTTTTAGTATTGTAAATAATGTTGAACGAGATTTTTCATATGGGGAATAATTATTTGAAATGCTTCCAACCTCTATCTTTTAACTGAATCAAATCGTTACCCTTTTCAACATACACACCTTTACCTGAAGTGACAAAACCTATTTCTATAATTGGGATTTTCAATGATTTTGCATTCTTTATTATAGTTTTTTTATAATTTGGAGATGTAGTGAAAACAAATTCATATTCTTCCCCACCGTTGAATACTAAATTGTTTAAATTCAATTTATAAGATTTTACAAAATTTTCCAAATCTTTTGATGCTGGAATTTTGGTTATGATGAATTTATTTTTGCTTTGTTTTGCCATTTCATTTAATGTTGTAGATAACCCATCACTGGAATCCATTGACGATGAAAAATACTTCTTGTTTTTTATTCCAAAATTGAGTCTAGGTTTTGGTTTCATGACTGAATTAATTGCTTTTTTCACAAATTCTGTTTTTCCTCTTTTTTTACCAAGAATCATGTCTAATCCAGCTGCTGTATATCCAAATGGACCTGTAACAAATATCAGATCTCCTTTTTTTGAATCCTTTCTTGTAACTATTTTGTCTGCAATTCCAAAAAGACATACGTTGAATACAATTTCCTTGCCTCCGTTTGTATCTCCTCCTAAAATTGAAATGTTGAATTCTTTGGATGCTTTTCTAAAACCAGAAACAATTTGATTAATTTTTGAGCGTGAAATAGTCTTTGGAAGATTTACTGAAATCATTCCATATGATGGTTTGACACCTTTTGAGGCAAAATCACTTACACATGCTACGATACTTTTTCTTGCAGCATCCGATAATTTCATTTTAGATGGAATATCTGTACTTTGTACTAATGTGTCTGTCTTTGCCACAATTTTGTTTTTGCCTAGATTAAAAACTTCTACATCTTCTGAATCAAATTTGTTTTTACCTAATCCCTTTCGAAAAATTTCAATTATTGATGTTTCATCTAATTTTTTCATAACTTTGATTTACCATTTTTATCATATCCTTGACTATCTCTTTACATTTTTCTTCATTATTTGATTCTGCTGAAACTCTAATGATGTCTTCTGTATTTGATTTTCTGATTAGTACCCAACTATCTTCATCGATAATCCCTTTGATTCCATCTAATGTAATTATTTCAGAATAGTCTTTTGAAATTTTTAATTTTACTTCTTCGATAACTTTGTCGTGAAACTCTGAATCAATTTTAGTTTTATCTCTAATCTGAATATAACTTTCCATGTAATTTAATATCTCATTAAATTTTGAACCTCCTAACATAGATGCAATGAGACCACTTGTCAGAATGCCTTCTCTACAATAATTAAATTCAGGTAAAATAAAACCACCGCTACTACCTTCACCTCCAGCCTGTGCATTATTCTTTAGCATGAGATCTATTACGTTTGCTTCCCCTACTTTGGATCTTTGCACAGTTCCTCCTTTTTCTTTGATAAATTTTTCAACTGATACACTGGTATCAATACTTAGAACAAATTTTTTGTAACCTAACTCTAATGATTTTGCTACGCCTAAACCGAGTGTAACATCCGGCGTTTGTTTTTCCCCGTCTTTGACAACAACTAATCTATCTCCATCTAGATCAAATGCAAATCCAATGTCTTTTTTATTGGTTGTAGTAATTAATTCTGATAAATTATCTGATGTTGGATCGGGTCCTCTTGAACATTCAGAAATATTTTCATTAATTACTTGAACATCACATCCAATTCCTCTTAGTAATTCTGGAGCGAAATCTTTAGCGGCCCCTCCTCCTATATCTACTACAATTTTTGGCTTGTTTTCCAAATTTCCTATGATTTTTTTTGCATCTTCAATATATGATGAAGTAATTTCAGTCTCAATACCAATTCTGGTTTTTACAATATCTTGATGTTGGATAATTTGTGGAAGTTCATGCTCATTTATTCCTCGTCCGTCAATGATGAATTTCATTCCATTCCATTCTAATGGATTATGTGATGAAGAAATTACTAATCCAGCTCCGTAATTTCTCGCTTCTCTGAAAACTACTGGAGTTGGAACTGTTTCTAAATTAAAAATATCAATCCCATTTTTCATCAGTGCTGCACTTGCAGATTCTTTTACCATTGAACCTGATGGTCTGGTATCTTTCCCAATAACACATTTTTTTGATTTTATTAATGATGAAAAATTATTACAAAATTCTAATACATCTTTTAGGTTAAGATCTTCTCCAAATATTCCTCTAATTCCTGAAATAGTTTTTTTCATTTAGTCCATTTCGGAAAGGCTTTTTATTAACTCTGATGGATTTATCCAAACGTGCCTTGGTAGCTCAGCCTGGTAGAGCGAACGCCTCGTAAGCGTTAGGTCGCGGGTTCGTACCCCGTTCAAGGCTTTGATAATTTTTTAAAATGTCTAGATAATTGTTAAGCTGACTCATCGAAGGTTTCAATATCTGTTTCTAGTTCTTTTCCTAAACCTTCCCACCATTGTTTTGTTTGATCTACCAAAATATTCCCCTTGTAATTAACTCAGAATTGTCCTTTATAGATCTGTCGGTTGATTTACAATTGATCAATTGCTGATAATTTTTAAAATATACTAACTTTCTTTTTCTTCAACTTTCTTGTTTTTTATCTTTCTATAGATGATTATCATTAGTGCAGCACCTGCACAACCCCAAAATAATGGTGATAATCCTGGATTAATGGTTGGTTGTAATATTCCCATAAACCCTAATGACATTATTGCTACAAGAACTAATCCAATTATTTCAAGTAATTTTGCCATTTCTCTACTGATTTTCTCAAATCAAAAAGATATATGGTTTTGTAAACCAAGAAATTTGTGGATAAATATCTACTAGTAATTTTAATTTTCATGGTTGTAACTATACCAATTGCATTTGTTGAACCATCATCTGGGGAATTCCGTGATCCTCCTCTTATTTCATTATTTTATGCCGCTATAGCGGGAATCATAATTATTTTTGCGTACAGCACATACAAAGAAAGAAAAGAACGTCAAGCAGCTAACGCAAAAAGAAGATCTAGAAAATAAATTTTAAAGTTCTAATCCGAATGAACCTGCAATGCTTGAAAAATTCATGTAAGAGTCCAAGTATTGTCTGCCTTTGGATGTAATTACAAAAGTATTCTTACCGTCAAATTCTATTTTATTGATTAGACCTGCTCCTGTCAAATTTCCCAAGAATTTTGATAATCTTGAATGTGATAAATTTGCCTTTGTAAGTAAGGCTGTTGTTTTAATGCCTTCTTGACCAGACTGTTGAGTAGCATCTAGTAAATCTGCAACAATTTGCATGCTGGTTCTATAGGAAGTCATACGTAACTAAGTCTAAAACTATGATATAAGGGTATTACCACTAATTCAGATCAGATAAATAAGCTCTGGAATAATTTCCGTGGAATGTCTTCACAATCTCCAATTCCATGGTTTGATGACTTTGTAGGTGTTGCGTATAGATATTATGATTTGAGAATGAACGTAGTTCCATTATTTACTGACAGAAAAGAAGCTGCATCTCTTTGGCATGATACAATTCATCCTTGGGTTGATCCCTCAATTAAAATCCGATTTTTAGAGCTTGATGACAATTATTGGTTCATCATGGGTTCAGATTCACAGAAACCTGATACGAATCTATCTTTTTTTAAAGAATTACCAAAATCAGAAAATTATGAACGATTCAAAAAAGGTCATGCTGGTGAAGCATATCTGAGATTAGGAGTGTATGCAGACAAGTCTCTAGATGATGTAAAGAAAGATGCAGTATGCAATTGTAGTCATGAAGCTCAAGATCATGATGAAGGTGATGGTGATATTTGCTTGTTTAATTCATGTGATTGTAAGAAATTTGCAAGTTTTCAAGTTAATTTACTAAAAAAGAAAAAAACAATCACTGATATCAAATTTTTAGAAGAAAAAGATCTAAAAAATGATCCACTTGTTTGGAATTGTATTAATGCGAATAAACTTTCAAAATTAGAATAAAATTAATCTAAATGCTTGTTTACTCTAACGTGTTCCCCTGGATAATATTCACTGAGTTGTTTTGAATAACATTTACCACATAATGTGCCGTCCATTTTCCATTCTTCCATTGCTTTGAATGTCAATTCTACTGTTCCATCACAAATCACACATTTTTCTTTTTTACCCAAAGTGACAATACTCTTTTAACTGGATATAAAAAACATTCTCGAATAAATCATGCTTAAAAAAATTATGTTAAATATTACTGCTTTATATTCAATTTAGGTAGGTAGTCTGGCCAATGTAAACCTCCTGCAAGATTTTTACTTGGTTGGACTTCTACCATTGAAATTAAAATAAACTAGTTGTGAGTTTTTTCAATGCTAAGATTTCGTCTTCCTCTTGTCTGATTTTTTTATCAATTACACGAAGCATTGCATCATTCCATACATGTTGAGAGAAGAAATTATGCTTGGTATTTGCCAATTCAATCTCATCATCAACTACTGTATCTTCAAGAAATTTAGTCACTACTACATCTGTAATCTTTAAAATTCTCGAATTTAGTTTGAAACTGCGAAAAATAGGTTCTAATTTTCTTACATCTCCTTTGAAATCTCCTTTTGACTCTAGAATTTTTTTATGAAGAATTCTAAAATACACTGCAACAAAAAATAATGTTGCATATCTTTTTGTTTTATGGCCACCTTGTTTTCCATATTTTAATGACTTTTTTGCAAATTCTTTTACAAGATATGGGTATAGTAAAATTCTATAATCATCTTTAAGATTTTCATTGAATATGTCATCATACTTACTTCCTCTTGGAAGAAATTGTGCTGGTGAACTGTATGCTTCTGTAGGTCTTTGTTCAATTCCTGCAACTAACGATTGAATTGCATCTTTTGCAACAATGACTTTCTTATGATTATCTGGAAGATAATTATTGTATATTATGTCTCCATCATATTCACATTGTTTTGATTTTGATTTTGTATCAAAAGAACCTGCTTGAATTTCATAAAAATAACCACAACTTTTCAACTGTGATTTAACTGATTTATGAAAATCCATTAATGAAACTAGATCTTTTCCTCTAACTGAGTTTTGGGAATTTCTATACTTTGTAATGTTATTTTGTTCTTCTTCATCATCTGCTTTGATTATTGTAACAGTCATTGAACCATCCATGTTTTTTGTTCTCTTTGAATGATCAAGAATAGAGTTTGATGTTTGTGCCCCGTTAACAATTTGAGGTGCGTGTAGCTCAATCAAATTTTCTCCTAATTCTGAAAAATCACTAACTACAATTGTTATCCCATTGTTATAAAAGAAAAACTTACCTGGATTACTTTGTAATGTTTCTCTTAACCCTTTGTTAACTGTAGTTTTAAATTGCATCCATTGTCTAATGTTGGATTCAAAGACATAATCTCTATTCTTACTTACAAATTCTGTAAGTTCACGTAGCTTTAAAATTCCTAGAATGGTATTTTCATGTCTTAACATTCTTTCTAATTTTATAGATGATTTTTTTCCTGCGGCAGGTTTTTTTATTCTATCCCATAATTTTTGAATTATAACTTTTTGATCAATAATTTCTACCAAGTCATCCGCATAATCTACATCTTGATCTGTAACATAACAGCATTTTATCTTTAGATTTTTTTCTTTAATTTTAGTAACCAGTTGGGCCAGTTCCGGTCTCATTTTCACCACATCTTTTGCAAGTAATCTTTGTGCATCTTCTTTGAATTTAGATATAGCTTCTAGAGAATGTGATGTTCCGTATTTTGATTGGAATAATCTGATAGTATTATCTGAAAAATCTACTGGAAGGTAGGCATCAATTCCAAGATCATTTGCTCCGTCTACAATAGCATCTGCAGCATCATCTTCAGTAGCCTCAAAAACTCTTGTTAGAATCCACTGAAGAAAATTATTCCCTTTCTCTACTTCACTTTTTGAATTTTCAGCATATTCTTGAATGCTTTCTTGTATGTTCTCTGCAAATCCTTCTAGAGGTGGACTCGAGTTTTTTTGAACTAGCAATGTGTGTGAGCCAGGTATGTATTCTAATAATCCATTTCTGTTTTGAGCCAATTATGTCTTCTAATATGTTATATATTTAGAGAATCAGGTAATTATGTAATAACTCTGAAAAGGAAATGAAATGATTTGTTAAAAAAAATAATGATAATTGGAATTGTTACAGTTTATGTAATTATGATGATTGGTTTAGTTACTTTTGATTCCTCTAAAGAGAAAATTTCTGAAGAACCTGAAGTGGTTGTTAATGCCGACATTATAATGCCAACAAAAGCTTCTCGTCCTGGATGTGAGGAGGCTGATAGATGCTACATTCCATCTGTAATTGCTATTGATTTTGGAAATCAAGTTACTTGGATAAATGAAGATTCTGCATTCCACACTGTCACTTCAGGATTTTATGGCGAATCTTCTGAACTATTTGATAGTGGACATTTAGATCCATACGAATCATTTACTTTTGATTTTGATGAAAAAGGTACCTATGATTATTTTTGTACTCTTCATCCTTGGATGAAAGGACAAGTCATAGTAGGATAAGGTACCCGAGGGAGTCGAACCCCCTTGTATAAGCTTTGCAGGCTCACGCATAACCGTTCTGCCAGAGTACCGTTTTAAAAAACACAAAATGAACAATTAAACTCTTTAGATTAGAATTTGTTAAATGGTTTAGAAGCCAACTTCACATCTTCTCCTTTTACCGTTTTTCTACTGGCATGGGAAGCCATATCTACTGCACTTTTAGCAATACCATCTGCAATTTCTTCAATTGTCCTTCTTAACTCCTCTGCAGACTCATCACTAACTCTCTCTGCACCTGCTTTCTTTAGAATTCTATACATTGCAGATAATCCTAATTCTGATGATTTCATGAATTTAGTTTTAATTTTTTCCGAAAAAAGATAATGAGTGAAAAAATATCACTAAGGAATCGATTTATACAGACTATTTGAATAATTGATAAAGAAATGACTTGGTATTTTGATTCTCATATACATTTGTCTGATCCAGAATATGTCTCTGATATCAAATTCATCTTAAAACAAATGGAATTTTTGAAAATTAAAGCATGTTGTGTATCCATGGATTACGATAATTCATTACAGAC
>DAOWGL010000069.1 GCA_030637455.1 Candidatus Nitrosopumilus sp.
GGCAAATTGATAATCTCTGCTAATTCATCATACTCAAAACCAACCATTGGACAAGAATCAAGACCCATCTGACGTGCTGCAAGCATTATGGTTTGAGCTGCAAATCCACAAGAGCGCATTGCCTCATCGCGTCGATTCTCAGGATGGTTTTCATATTTTCGAGCAAGAGAATTTTTCACCAACTCTTGTTTTTCCACAGTATTATTTTTCCAGTAACGTAGTGGTTCTTCTTTCCATGCGTTTAGATTTCCACAAAGAACAATTACTAAAGAGCCATCTTTTGGCTGGGCCTGATCACGAGCAGCCTTTGAAATTTTATCCTTAACTAATTCATCAGTGACATAGACAAATCTCCAGTTTTGTTGGTTGTAGCTGGTAGGGGATAGTATTGTTAATTCTTGTAATAGTTTAACATCTTCAAGGGAGATTTTGTGTGAACTATCAAATTTCTTTATAGCACGTCGAGTCTTTATCGCATCAAAAGTATCCATACAATAACCAAAAAAAATCCCTAAATTTAATTGAATGAAAAGGTAATTGAGCTTAAGACCAGTACTTTACAGCACTAGTGACAGCTCACCACTTAAGATCAGTAACTAGAGTTATCTGATGAGAGCGACTTGTCTTAAGGTCTGAAACGATTGTACTCAGACGAGAGACTCACCTTTTCTGAATATACTATGTGATTTTGTTATTTAACCCGCACTATCTTTTCCTACTATTGAGAATGTACCCAAACAAATTCAGATAGTCTATTTATTACACCTCAAATTCATTGAAAACATCTTGAAGATAGCAGTAATGGGAATGGGTGTAGCAGGCTCTTATCTTATGGCCAGATTAAAAGACACAGAACATGATGTAGTTGGATATGAAAGAATGGTTGAAGAAAAACATGATTCCATTTGTGCATGGGGAACAATCAAACCAATTTTAGCAGAATTTTGTAAAAAAACAGGAAGGGATTTTAATGATTTTCTAATTCATGATGGCAAAAAAATGCATGTCAAAATGAATGACGATGTGAAATTTGACATTGGACTAAAAGGACTATGCACGTATAACAAACTAGCACTAATCAAAGATTTCATTAAAGATTCAAAGGTAATTTACGGCCCTCCACCATCAATTGAAGAATTAGAAAAAGAGTACGACATGATAGTTGACTGTACAGGATTTCACAGAGTATACTTGCCAAAATTAAAAGAAGATTTCTTTTTGCCAACATATGAATACAAAGTAGAATATGAGGACAAAGTTCCATATGATGACTTTTACATTGAACCATTTCCTGGAATGTCAGGTTACTTTTGGTATTTCCCACTAGGTGAAAAACTAGCACACATTGGAGCTGGAGATTACAATAAACAACACATGAAGGCAACAGATGATTTCTTAAAAAAACACGGAGGCAAAGTTCTCCAAACAAAGGGACGTCCAATTAGATTAGCAACACCTGACAGATGTAAGCCATATTATTCAGGAAAAGTAGTTGGAGTAGGAGAATCAATTGGAACAGTCTATGCATTGTTAGGTGAGGGAATTATTCCATCAATGCAATGCGTTGAGATATTTTTAGAAAACATGCAAGATTTCAAAGCATATGAGAAAGCAGTAGAAAAACATTACAAAGTATATGCCAAAGTGTTTAATTTCGTACATGCAAAGATTCAGAAAAACTTTAGTTTCCTCAAAGCATTACCAGACTTTATTGCAATATTCCTTTACATGAAAAAGCACGAAGACAGATTTGGAATGAATATCAAAATTGCAGATTTGATGAAAGTTGCTAAAGCCTAACTAAAACTTACAGAACCAAACCCTTCTCGATTAGTTCTATTTGATGCCATGTTATAGTCATAGATTGTAGTAGAGTATGCTTTTAGTTCGTCTTTCATTTGATCTAAATTTTCTGCCAAGTAAAAGCCAGGACAATCACCGGTGAATTGATACGTTGCATGAACTCGTGCCTTTCCTTTTTCATTTTCTAACCAGCTTGCAAACGGATAGAGATAGCAAACTCCAGGTCTATCAGGATGCATACTACATCCACCTTGGTCATCTAAGAATCTGCATGAAATGTGAGTTCCGTCCTCTTCGGCAGTCTCATCTGTCTTTCTTTTGAGGTTAATTGTAGTCATGGTAGTCATTTGGCCTGATGGTCCAGGTTCCTGATACGTTACAGTAAGAGTTTCTTTTTTGATAAATTCTGAAGTACTTTTGTATTTCAAACCTTTACCAATTGTGATTAAATCATCAGAAGTTAGTGGTAGTCTTCCTTGTCTATCACAACAATTGTGACAGTCAGGCCAAAAACATTTCCACAAGATATATTTTTTTTCAGAATTCAAATATGGGACATGGAAAACCACATCCTTTACTTTAATAGCATAATCAGAAACATCTGTAATTTTACCTAACACAAATTTTCGAATAATTGGATCAACATCCCAATCTTTTTCCAATAAATTTAATGATTCTTCAATTTCGTTTTGAGACAACTATTAAGTTATAACATCTTTTGCAGATGTTATTAATGTTGAGTGAAAAAGGAAAATATGCCTCAGCTACAGAAAATCGAAGATGGGTATGGAGTGAAATAATTTGGCCCTTAATTTTACAAGTCAATGATGTAGCATTTTCATTAAAACAATTTCAAGAAAAACGTGAAAAAGTGTGCAATGAAAAAAATATTTCAATCAACATTCCATCAAGGGGGCTAGTCTCACTAATGCAGAAAGAGATTATCAGAAAAGAAGGAAATGTGTACTCTATTCATTATAGATTGATTCCTTACATGCGACTAAAAGCAACATGTGATTATGCAACTGCAATTCATGAAGTCAGACTAAAATAATTACAACAAATGAATATATTCTGAAACATCAAAATTTCTTCTAGTAGCCCGATAGTCTAGTGGTCAAGGATTCTGCCCTCTGGATCTCAAGAGTGGATAGGCGGGGACGGCAGTTCGAATCTGCCTCGGGCTACCTAAAAAATTTCTAAAATAAAACTATTATCTTGATGCTTGAGCGATACGTTCCAACTCATGTCTCTTCTTGACAGATGGAGAACTAGAGTCATTATTTGCTGCAAGGATTAATTGTTCAGCCAAATGTTCTTCAATTGGTTTAGGATTAGAAAATGTTGCTTCTTTAACTGAATCAGCAATAAATTTCAAAGCCATGTCAACTCGTCTGATTGGAGCAACATCAACTGATACGTGGTATGTTGTACCACCATAAACAATTCTAGTAGTATCTTCAGTTGGAGCAGAAAATTCAATTGCTTTAACTAAAACTTGGACAGGGTGTTGTCCTGTTTTTAATTCAATAATTTCAAAGGCAGTTTTTACAGTTTTAATTAATTTAGTTTTTTTACCAGTCATTCTACCAGTGTTCTTTGCATATTTTTTTCCAAAGTGCATTGACTTGTTGATTAATCTCTCAACAATGTTAACTTCGGCTTTATTGAATCTCTTTAATGCTGAACGACCAAATGTATAAGGTAAGATTTGTTTTCTCAAAGAAATAGCAGTCTTTAATCCAGGATCTACAACTTCAATGTTAGATAAATCCCATTTTCTAAATAATAGCAAGTTTTTAGTTTCAGCCATTTCTATCTCCTTGGTTTCTCCTTCTTTCCAATTACTAGTTCATGAAGTGACGTACCATTAACTTTAGAAACTTTGAATCTAACACCAGGAATATCTCCCATTGCACCACCTTGTGTTGCACCCATCCCTTCAATTGTAACCTCACCGTGTTCATCAATGAAGTTCATTGCACCGTCTCTTGGCAAAAAGGCTGTGACGGATTTACCATTTCTAATTAATTGAACTCTAACACATTTTCTAATAGCAGAGTTTGGTTGTTTTGCAGCAATACCAACTTTTTCTAAAACAATACCACGTCCTTGTGGTGCACCACCTAAAGGATCTGATTTTTTATCAATACCTAGTTTTCTTCTTTTGTAAGTGGAGATTGCCCATCTTTGTTTCAACTTTTTCTTTGTAAGAACTCTGCCAGCAAATAATCCAAGGGGTGATTTTCTCATCTTCTACAGCTCCATAGTTGCCCGTTCAGGACTATTAATCAATACACTACTAATATCAAAATATCGTTTTGCGAGTAGTCTTGCTTTCTCAGCATTTCTACCTTCTCTTCCAACTACAATTCCTTTCTTTCTTGGGTCGACCATTACTATTGCCTGTTTTGTCCCATCAGCTCGTTTATTTATTTTTACTTCAGAAATTAATTTAGAATTAAGCAAATTAGTCAAAAATTTAGCTGGATCTTCATCGAATTCTACCAATTCAACATTTCTCTTAACAATATTTTGTAATGATTTGATATGGATACCACCTTTACCAATTGCAAGTCCCATTTTACCAGTATTAACTACAAAAATTACTCTATCTTGTTTTTCATCTTCTACACAATCACGTGCTGTTGCACCAGTAACATTTTGGAAAAGAGACATCATTCGCATTTGATCAGTTGAGAGTTTAATTGATTGTGCCATAGTAATTCCTTTTTATCTCCAACCTAAAAATGTCTCATTTAAACTAACATTATAGAAACTACAGTTATTCATTTTTTTCCTCAGCTTCTGTATCTTTTAAAATTGATTTGATGCTTGCATCATCTATAGCAGTAAATGAAAATGTCGAAATTCTAAATTGTAAGCCACATAGTCTACCTAATGCGACTGATGTTCCTTGAAAGTTGACTAGGGGTATTTTTTCTTTTTTTGCATCTGATTCAATTTGCTCAATCATTTCTTTTTTAATTGATTGAGACAATACAATTAGCTTGGAATTTTTAATAGAGCTCAAAACTTGTTTAGCACCCATTATTAGTTTGTCTTCTTTACGGGCATCTCTTAATGATTTTTCAAGTATCTTACTCATGGTTTTCCTTATGTCGATCGTCTTGTCAGGGCTTTATAGGTTTATTGAAAAAATGTGCGTAGTATTTTAGGAAATCAATTTAGAAAACCAAATAGAGAACCCAAAGTTGAAAATGCAATTCCTATTTCATCAAAAAAATTACTCGGCTTTTGTTTTTCTAAATCTAAAATTGTGACATTTTTAGAAACGGGGGATTTCGGATCAAATGTATTTTCAACATTAGATAAAGAGGAGGTTCGGTCAATATCAAAATTTGAGGATAAAACAATTTCAAGATTTTTTCTGGCTGTTAGATAATTTGGATTTTGTTCCAAAATTTTATCATACAAGAAAACAGCATCATTGTAATTTCCTAAATTAGCAAGGGCATTTGCTTTGTTATTTTTGGCAGGGAGAAAACTAGGATCAATTTTGATAGCGTGATCATAATACACAATAGCCTCAGAATAATAGCCTAATTTTCCTAGAGTAGAACCCTTGTTGACAAGTATTTCAACATCATTTGGATTATCCACTAAAGATTCATTGAAGAAATTCAATGAACTATCAAAATTACATAGTCTGTATAATGCAGGACCCATTCCATCGTAATATGAGATGGTATCAGTGTAAGTACTTGAATCACATTCTAATTTAATTTGGTTTA
>DAOWGL010000163.1 GCA_030637455.1 Candidatus Nitrosopumilus sp.
AATATCTCCTACAATTTCTTCTAACAAATCTTCTACAGTGATTACTCCAACTAATTCATCCTGATCATCTACAACAATTGCCATATGCATGTCTTTTTTCTGGAGTTCTATGAGAAGATCACTTATCCTATCACTTGAATAAACAAAAAAGGGTTTTCTTACAATTTTTTCTATTTTGGTTTTTAGGTATTCCTTTTCAGGAATCCTGGAAATATCCCATATGTGTAATATTCCAATAATTTTGTCAGACGTTTTCTCAAAAACAGGAATGCGTGAAAATCCTTTATCTTCAATTTTTGATATAACTTTTGATAATGTGAGTTTTCCCTCTAATGAAAAAATGCGGTCTTTTGGCGTCATAACATCTTGAATTGGTTTATCATCAAATTCTAATGCATTGCGTACAAGATCGCGTTCTTCTTTTTCTATTGCTTTTTCTACATAGCCTAGATCTATAATTTCTTTGATTTCTTCTTCTGTGATTGGTTTTGGTCTTTGAGAATAACCTCCAGAAAGTTTCAATATAGACATAGTTAGATATTCTAAAGATTTTACAAATGGATACATGATATAAGTAAAAATTAGTAACACTTTACTAAATCTAAGAGATGCCTTTTCAGGATTTGCGTTACAATATGTTTTAGGCAATATTTCTCCAAAAATCAAAATTACAAATGTCATAATACCAATGATTACTCCTACACCCTGACTTCCTAGTAGTTTAATTGCAACATCTGCAGCTAAAACAGAGGATGCAACATTCACCAATGTGTTTCCTAAGTTAACACTTGCAGTCATCATTCCAGGATTCATCTTTAATTTGTATAATGGAGAAGAACCAGAAATGCGCCTTCGGTGTAATCGAATTACTCTGGAACGACGTACTCCAACTATTGCAATTTCAAGACCACTAAAAAGAGCATAAAGTCCTATGAGAATTACTATGACAGCAATTTCAATTCCTACATATTCCAATTGCAATACAATTGATTTTCTACAAGTTAAAGTGTTTTTAGAATTTCATTTTTGAAAATAACATAAAATCATACTTTAACAGATTGGTACAGATTTTTTCTACTTGTGACAACTGAATTTAGAATGAATGATATGAAATTATCAATTATTTCTAATGCTACAATTTCCTCACGGTCTAGTTTTCTTGCCTGTGCATCCTTCTAGACCTTAATCTGTTTTACTGGAATTTCTCTTAGACGATAAGTGATGAGGGATTTGTAGCGTTTTACCACTGTTAAAGAAAATAATATGTGTTAAAAGATAATATAATTCACAATTAACAAGTCATCTAAAAAATCCAACAAAACTTTTGTTTTTTCATTTAGAAAAAACTCTGAAGGACTAAGGTTCTAACATTTCAAAACTTAGTCCTATACCTTGCTCTAAAACAATCCAAATTATGGCACTTGCCAAAGACACTGCACCGAGGATCAAGCCCAAAGTTTTCTTATCCATGAGGTTTGTCACAATTCTCACAATACCAAACTTCATCAATTTCTTGTTTTATCATAAGTCCTTTACATTTTGGACATCTCTTTGCCTCTAAATCATCTACTTCATCCATAAATCTCACTCATTTTACTAACCTTGTTTACATAAGATGATATACGTTTGCAGTATTAGTTGCCCCTACTGCCTTTTTCTTACTCATAATGGATGGTAAAAGTAAAGGCAAAACTAACTGATGGTGTTTTAGAGGTGACTTTTCCAAAGAGTAAGCCCACGTCCAAAGCAAAGAAAAAATCTGTTAAAGTACAGTGATTCTTTATTTTTTATTTTAAGAGACTCTCTTGTATGTTTGATGAAATTCTGTGTAAATAGTCTGTACTATATTTTCTAAATTAATAATTTCAATAAAGTGTTTCTTCCCTTTTGCAATTCCCCGCATAATGGTCATGCATTTGGCATTCTTGATGGATGTAGGCTCTTCACTATCTGTCCATATTTTAAAACAGTCTTCAAAGTCAAGACAGAATTTTAAAATAATTACCTCCCAATCATCTGTTGTTCTAGGTATACCTATGGATTCAGCAAGTTCACGAAATTCATTTTTTCTGTCACGTAACAAGTGGTCCAAAGTTTCTCTGACTCTTCTTTCATCATATCCATCAATCAGACCAATTCGATTCATAATATTTTTTTAAATACTGATGTCATTTGTAAATGTAATCAATTTTTAAATAAAAATTAATACAAGCAAACGCTTAATTTCTTATATCTGCTATGTAATTTATGATACATCCTGAACTCATGAAATTACTTGAAATGAATGATATTTTAGAAATTCTAAAAGATTCAGTAACATACCAGATGCAAAAAATCAACAATGTTGAAAAGTCAAGTGAAGGTCAATGGTGGTATCAAGAATTACCCCAAATAGTAAGAGAGAAATTTGATAATTACAAATCAGATTATGATCATCTTTCTAGACTATTCAAATTAGAATCTGATCAAATCAAAAATGAAATGAATAAAGGCTACTATTATTGGAGATTATTACATTCTGCGTGTAATATATACAGAAATGACTTGATAGAATATGATCAACAACTACATCAAGAATTTAACTTCAAAGAAACCGAAGCTATTTCAGATAACAAAATACTAAACGAATGTATCGGTGTTCTTGATCAATATGTAATTGAAGACTAGAGATTTTTAATTTCAACTATCAAAAAAATATTTATTTTTTTATTCATCTACTAGGTGATTTTAACAATATGCCCTGTTTTCTTCTTTGGAATTTTTATAATTAGTCGCCCTTTTTCAAATTTAACATTTATTTTTTTATTATCAATTTTGCTTGGTAATAAAATTGATTTTTTAAAATATTCAAACTTTGTAACATTACCTAATTTTTCTTCTGAATATTCCTCCTTGAGTTTTGCCTCCACGTTGATTGCATTTCCATCAAAAGTAATTTGGATATCTTTTTTACTTACCAATGGAAGATCAAATTCTAACATCCAGTGATTAGCAAATTCTCTTAGACATGAAAGAGGAGAGAGAATTTTATGTTCAATATCATCAAACAATGAACCCATTATGGGCAATGTAATCCCAAATTTGAAATCATCATAGTTTTGCATATTATTACCTGTAAATTTGTGGCATTCGTGTTTTTGATTCTTGTTGTTGTGATGTACGTATAGTTTCTTCCATTAAATTTCTATATTGTATTCGAAGTTTGTCTATCTTGTTTTTAATATCCTGCGTATCTATCTCAACATCTAAAATTTTTGCAACCATGATTATTGCATTAATTGACGCTTCTGGATCTGGAAAAAATGGATGACATTCAGCATACAAAACTAGTGCAGGGATGTTTGTTTTTCTAAAAATTGAAATTATGGCTGCATCTGTACCAAAAATTGAACCATTTAGAAATTTTGGAATTTTGTTATCGTATAGTATATTCTCTAATGTTGGATGCGTTATTAATCCAAAAATTTTACAATCGTTCTTGTTTTGATTGACTTGTTCCATTCCACTGACAATCATGATTTTTTTTATAGCATTTTTTTTACAAAATTCATGTATTGCAAGTACAAATTCTTCTACCGAATTATAGTTAAAAGGAACATCTGAAATAATTACAAATAGGTTGTTCCTATTGTAAGCTCGAATTGGAGATAAAATTTCTCCTTCTTCTACAAATAATGTTGGAGGTAAATCAGGTATTTCAATTTCCCCGATTTGTTTCATTTTTAGATGGTGAATAAAATATGATATTGAAAAAGTACCAACAAGACCGTTACTGGGGAATCCTACAAGTAATGTATTCTCTTTTGTATAATATTTTGTAATTTCCAAGCGTTATTTTCTATTATTCTTACAATTAAAAGAAAATCCTTGATTATCAGAAATAAAAATCAAGATAATCCTAATGTACAGAATTTCTCATAATATGACTATGGATTCAGAGACACAGAAAAAGATTGATGATATAATGTTTGAAACAAATGCCAAAATTTCGGCTATTGTGGATGAAATTAGGAATATTCGATTCTCAAAAATGAATGAAGATGAAAAACAAACAAAATGTGATCATCTGAGAAAAGAATTTGAACGAGTCATGTTTGAAGAAGAGAAAAAAATTGAATTGATTTTAAAATACTTGTTCCAGAAGATACCATGTCATCAAATAAGATTATGTCTTGTCCTTTAGAAAATTTTGGAAATGATGGATTTGTGCGCCTTAAATGTGATGAACTGCCTATTACAACATGGTAACAAAAGAAGAAAAAATAGAAATATTTGAAAACATCATTTCAGTTCTTAGAAAAAAATTTATTTCGGATAAAGAGCAATTAGATACACATGCGTTAGTTCTTGAGAGACAAACTGAAAAGTTTAGAAGACTACCTTTGGATTAGTTACTTTTTTGCAAGAAAAATTGCCTTTGTTAGTGCCTTAAAGGATCTTTTTGAACCATCCAGAGGAACAAGAATTGTTTTAATTTTCTCCACATGTGATTTTTACAAATGAGGCTTAAAAATGAAATGTGGAATAGGGTTCAAACCTTGGATTGTCATGTGCGGTTTTTCCCCTAAGAACTATCGGTCCATTTACATTATAATATCAAATCACGGTAGGTTTGTGTATGCATAGTCTTTAATCAAAATTAACTGTGAACTTTTGCAGAGTTATTCCTCAATAAACAAATTACACTAAAAATTTATTTTATTTTTTATGTTCTCCTAGTAGGCAAAAGATGCAAGTATCGTAATAGACATTGGATATTTTTCGTTCACATCCACACTTGCAAGGACATATTTTGTTCATTGTCATTAAAAGATATTTTTTATGAATTAAAGTATGATCATCTAATCTTTAGATTTTTCATAATTTTCGTCACTTTCATAATTTTCTTTCAAGTCCAGTTCATGCTGTTCTTCTTTCATCTCTTCTTGCTCAGCTGACCTATTTTCAGAATC
>DAOWGL010000081.1 GCA_030637455.1 Candidatus Nitrosopumilus sp.
CAAAAAATCATTTTTCATAGGCATGATGTATCCCAAAATCACAAAAAATCTAGAACATAACAACATCCACATCCGAATAAAGTCTTATTCCTGGGGAGACCATGAAAATGAGAAAATCAATTCAATGATTAATCAGCTATACGAAAAGTTCGTCTAAATTATGGAGCAAGGACAAATAATCATTCCATTATTGATAGTTCTTGCTGTAGGAATTTTTGTAGGATCTAGAATTTGGATTATGTTTAGAAAATAAAGACAGAGAATCTTTTCATATGAATGGGTTTTTGATATAGCCATTTGCCAGAAGAATAACCATAATCACAGCGGTACCTCCACCGGCAATAATTCCTATCAAAACCCCTGCATCACGTTTGTCCATTTAGAATAATTCCATAATTTCGAACTTATGAAGCTAAGTATGTTCATCTAGTTTTTTGGCAATCTCTTCATACTCTTTGAACTTGTCTAGTTCTTCTAGTTTCATAATTTGCAACAGATTAGTTGTCTCATCTATCAATTTAGCAAGTCTTCTCTGTGATTGCTCATATTCTCTTTCTTCCTTGTTTTCCCATTTTTCTAATCGTTCCTTAAAGAACTCTATACGACCAAGCTTGTAGTCAATTTCTGATACCAAAATTTTAATTGATTCTAATTTCATTGTTTTTTTTGAAATAATTGCGAACTTAAGCTTGTTGTAGTTATTCAATTTGGGAATTTAGAAAATTAAACTAGGATTCACAACCAATCCCGTCTTTGTTCCCATCAAATTTGTGAGGATCTGGTTGTAACACCATGAATCGTTTCTGTGAAATATCACCACAATCCAAATCTGGAGGATAAGAGGCAATACAAAAGTCAGGATATGATGGGTCACATTCACTAGATTCTACATTTTCTTGTACTGGTTCTGGAATTGCACATCCAAATCTTTGAGCCCATGAATAATCTGAAAACTCACTGATACTGCAATATCTTGTAGAAATTTCTGCATGACCACTATACAGTAAAGCAGAGTTTAGTGATTTTCCATTACAGAAAACATTTGCAAGTAATCTGTCATACTGGTCATATAGCTGCAAATCATCTTGATCAATTGTAACAAAACTTCCTACAGGACACATTTGAGCAGTAAATGTAGTAGCTTCAGAATATCCTGGTTCATTAATCTCTGGAGTATCAACTAGTGCTAGTCTGATTTTGTAATTTGCAGTATAGATGGTATCCCCATCAATAATTTCTATAATTAACTGTGAAATACATTTAGCCTCTCCAATGCATTTACGAGAATCAACCTCTTGCTCTAATTGGACTGGTTCATTCTTGTAAATTTTCTCAAACTGCTCTACTCCTACCTCTTTTGCTGCAAGTCCTGTTTTTTCACCTGTAACAATATCTGCTCCAGTCTGTGATTGATATACTAATCCTGCTGCAATGAATAACACAAAGGGTACAACAACTAGTGCTGCAATGGATATTGGCTTCACAAGGATTTTCTATAAAATCTGAACTTAAGAGTTACCATTTATTCTGGTGGAGATGTAGTAACAGTACATTCTCCTTCATGTTCAATTTCAACTCCATGACATGCTGCATCCTCAACACCGCAAGCATAAGTAATTCCATCTTCACCGCAAACAGGATCATAAACTAGACATTGAATTGAGCAAGCTGGTTCAGATTCTTGGGGGTTGGTAGGAGGATTCAATCTTTGTTCTTCATCAATACGGTCATAGCATTTTTGCAATTCCCCTGATTGTCCAATGTATAGTTCTCTGCACTCTTGTTCAAGGTATGATTTTTGTAGTAATTGCCATGCAGCTGCCTCACTTTGTTGCTCAGTCATTCCTTCAATATTTTGCTGTGGCATTGACTGTACAAAATAAACTGCAAAAACTGTGGCAACAATAATTGGAATTACTATTGCGATAATTAGAAAAGGATTCATTTCTTTCCCTTGTTATCTTTATTATTGAAAATAAGATCAGAATCCCCTTCCTTCATTTTATATTCATCATATTCTTTTTTCTGTTTAATCATAATTTTTCTATATTCTTCTTCCATGAGTTTTCACAAAGAATTATCCACTTAAGAGTATTGGAGTCTAACTCGCTAAATCTGATTTCTCTTTAATTTTATGATCATGAATTATTCTTGCTTCTCGCCATGAATACCACACAAAATTCCAGATTAAATCATCAATGTCTTGTCTGTGTTGCTCTGTTAGTTGCATGTTTTGTAAATTGTAAATTATCTTCCCCCTCATAGTTCCCAATCGTACGCCTAACATGACGCATTCTCTGTTATTTTTTGGTAGTTCTTTACCTCTAAACTTTTCAGGTTCTGAATCAAAGTTCTCAAAATGTTCTTCTTTCCATTCAAACTTTGATTTTTCAAAAACTCGAAGAATCATGGATACTGTATCATAGTCCAAGCTTTTCTTGTCTAGTTTTTTCTTGATTAAATTCTCAGATACTTGTTTTCTTTGTTTACTGAGTTTTTCCTCTAACTCCTTTAGGGATTTTGATTTCTCTTCATTCATGATATTCTGTATGGTCACATTTTGGGCAATAATATTCAGTTGAAATATTTTTTGTTTCATTTCCTCGCCTTTTGACTTTGAGTGATGTAATGTCCATCTCAACATCGCATTTTTTACAAATTCTAGTCATGAATTATCTAGAAAAATAATGAACTTAAGCGTATTGGAGTTTACAATTTATTTAAAAATAGATAGCAATCAAAACCAAGTAGTTATCCCTTGACAACTCTGTGTTGTGGTTCCAACATCAACCCTGATTTGCTTGATGTTTTTGCTAGTTGATTACTATCTGGATAAATTAGGCAATTCTGAAATAAAAGTAGTATTGTATTGATCATGAAAATTTGTTTATTTTTACAGTATATTTTGTATGAACTTTAGTGAATATAGTTTAGAATCTCTACAATCTCCACAATATCCTCATGGTGGCATAAAATGCAACAGTTGCAATAATAATTACTATAACCCCTTTTGTTGCATCTTTCATAATTAAAAATTATAAATCCCAAACTTAAGCTTGTTGCAAGTTATCACTTGTAATGTTGACCTACAAAACAATGCTTGCATATTTTACTTCCAACTCTAGTTTTTAAAACTGCAATTTTCTCATCATCTAATCGTCCATGTTGGATTAAATTCAATAATTCTTCACCATCAACCATCTCAAAATTCACTTTACATTCACACTGTACACATTGGCAGTCAATTTTCAAACCCAATACGACTAGATGTAACACCAATCATAAAAATAATTTATTCATTCAAATCAGGTTCTTCATACTTTTGCCAAATATCCATTTTAACCCAACAACCATTACACATAGTTGGCATATCTTTTACTTGATCATGTGAGATTGAATGGTTTTCATGGCAAATTTTACAGGTAAAATACTCTGTAATTAGCTCTGACATGCCTAAATTTTGAAATCATTCCATTAAAGCATCACTACACAATGTGAACTAGACACCAAATGATTTGGATTTTTTTTCACATTTCGGACAATTCATTCCTCTTGTCTCAAGACCACACTTTTTACAAAATGCATCGATTCCTGCAACTTCGCGTGGGCTGGTCCTTGAAATTTTTACAATCAAAATTACTACGATCAAAACCCCTATTGCAATTCCAATGTATGCAAGTACCATGTATACAGTACCATCTCATATCTTAAAAATCAATTCTATACTGTCAAAACATACTGGTTTGCCAAAATTTTCTTGATATCCTCAATGTATTGTCGTTTAGTACTACCAACAAATCTCCAGCGTACTTGCATTTCGTCTTCTAGTATTTCATAAACTACGTCAATCTCCTCACCTGCATCAATTTCACGTTTAGCAACAACCATTAGTTCTTGCAGTCGTAGTTTCTTTCTCCAAGTGTGTGCACAATCAACCATTTAATTTTTTGACTCATTAATACTCTAAAAGGATCACTATACATTGAATCTATATTTTGCAGACTCAGATAGAAATATCTTTTCCAGGAACTATTTTGCTAATTTTTGGTACGTCATGAATTTCTAGTCCTTCCAAATATTCTAGCTGCTCTGAAATTAATTCTGAATCCCCAAATGAAATTAAAATTCTATCATTCTGTCTTATTTCATATAGATTGATGTTTGGAATAGATTTTCCATTCACTAAAAATATCATAGAATTATTTTTATCAGTACATAGTTGATTTGCATCTGCTTGATAGCCTAACTCTATACAATCCTCTGTTATCTTTAATCCAAATGATACAAAGAGCATATCCAATGGAACATCAGTTGCATGCTTGTGAATTAAGTATGGATTATCATTTTCAAAATGGATGTACTTGCTTTGAATCTGAAACTGTGGGTGCGAAAAATCTAACTGATCACCATTTACAAAAACTACCAATGCTGCATGTGTATGCTCACTGCCAAATTGTCCAACTCCATAGTGCTTTGCCATCTTCTCCTCGAGTGTCTTAAAGGTAGTATTATCGAGAATTTGTGAATCAATTTCACTCTGATTTAGAAAATAATATGCAAATACTCCTGCAGCAACTAAAACAAAGGCTATTCCAAATATTGCAAGTGACTTGCCTTTTGATTTTGATTCTATTTCAGGTTCAAAATATGCAGCATTACTCTCATCTCCTCTTCCTGGAAGACTAAAATCAGAATCCTCTTTTGGTAAAACTCTATCACTCAAGTAATTCCTCCGGTCCTTTTATCGTATAAATTTCAATATCTAGAATTATCTATACTCTCCACCACAATCTCCAATGACATCAAAGAGATCATTTGATTTTACAGTGATTGAATCAATTAATGAAATGTCTTGAGAATCCAATTTCACATCAAAGACTTTGGCATTGTCTTCTCTGTGTTCGGCAATACCTAATCTTGCACCAATAATAACACCTGCAACTTGTGGTTTATCTAATACAAATCGAGTTGCAATATTTGCAATACTGCAATTGTGTTTTTCTGCAATGCTATTGATTACAGATAACAATTCCTGGAATAACTGCCATCCACCCCATGCATCAATCATGTTTTTGTATTTTTGAAGACTAGATGTTGTTAAATCACCTCTATGTGGCTCATCAACTCCTAGGTATTTCTCTGAGAAAAATCCTCCAAGCAATGTTCCATAAGATAGAATCTTTATTCCATGTTTTGCAAAAAATGAGGCCATCAATTTATCTGGTCTCTGATCTAAAATAGAATACTGGACTTGGTTTGATACAATGTTATGTCCATGCTCTTTCATTATTTTGACTCGCTCAGTATCAAAATTTGTCAGGCCAATGTGTTTGATTTTACCCTCATTTTGTAATTTTGATAAATTATTCATTGCATCAAGATAACTCGAATCACTATAATCCCACCAATGAAACTGGAGCAAATCAATACAATCTGTTTTCATTTTTTCTAATGACTGATCAATATAGTGTGAAACAATACTGTTACTCATTGGACCTGGATTTGGAACAAACTTTGTTAGTGCTTGAAAATTATTTCCAACTTTATCTCTGAATTTTCCAATCAAAGATTCTGCAGGACCGTAAATGTCTGCCAAATCCCATGTTGTAAATCCTGAATCTTGATATTTTTCCATATCAGTTACAGCTGATTCTGAATCAATTTGACCATGGCCTCCAGCAACTTGCCACATTCCATTAAGAATTCTACAAATCTCCAAATCTCCTAGGAGTGTTTTCTCAATTGGCATGGTATCCTACAATTTTTCTTTGGAATATAGTTTACTTGGCTAATATTGAACAAAACATTCAGAAATTTAGAATATTTTGGATCTGGTAAAGAGTGCAGAATTATTTGCAAAGAGTAAACATGCAGGAGCATTCAGAGAAGATGGTATCACACCATATTCAAAACATCTTGATGATGTTGTAAACAGACTCAAAAGTTTGGGTGTAATTGATGAGCAAATATTTTGTGCGGGATGGCTACATGATACAATAGAAAAAACAGAAACAACTTTTGATGATTTGTATGAGCAGTTTGAAAGTGAAATTGCAGTACTTGTATCCTCAATATCTAAAGACATGACATTGACTAGAAAGAAAAGAGAGCGAGCATATTCAATTCAACTCAAAGAATCATCATTTAGTGCAAAATTAATCAAACTCTGTGATATTTCTGCAAATTTGGGAGAATTGAAAAACTCTACAGCATCAAAATCAAAAAAATTACGACTAGTAAAACAACAAAGACATTATCTTAGCATTCTTAAAAATGATATTCTGGGAAATTCAAACTATCCCTATGTTCAATCACTCATAGAGAGTGCAAATGTAATTTTTATAAAATTTGGTCAGAGACCAATTTCAGTCCAGTTAAAGTCATGAATTAGCCTCAAATTACGTCAATAATCTTAAATCCGTAAATGTCTCAGTAAATACATGAGTGAAAATAAAAATTCAGAAGAATTTCATTTACTAGATGAACTAAATAAGAAATATTTTACAGAACTTGAGCATTCAGTTCCACACATACAACAGACCTTATTTGATTTACAAAATGAATACTACAAAACATGGAGAAAAACAGTCACTGCAAATACTTCTCTTTACAAAGAATTTCTAAGTAATTCTGGATATGATTTCATGTCTTCAAAAACTGCAAAAGATATTTTTAAGAATGTAAGTGATGAGGCGCTAAAGTTTAGAGAATTATGGAATAAATTCACAATTTCTAATATTGAATCTGTAAAGAACAATGCAAAAACATGGAATGATAATGCAGATACCTTTACCGAATTGAATAGAAAAATAATGCATTACTGGTTATCCGCATTTTCTTCAAAAAGAAACTAATCTAATATCACTACAGCGATAATTGCTATTGCACCTATAATCATGGCAAAAATTGCTTGTTTGCTTTTGTCACTCCATCCTTCTTTTACAGTTATTCTCATGATGCACCTATGTCTAATTTAGAGATGCAATTGCTCTGATTATGTCTGTTTTGCTTAAAATTCCAATCAAATCTCCTTTATTTGATAAAACCCCAACTCCATTGATTTTATTGTCAAGGAGTAATTGAGATACTTTTGCTAGATCATCAGAATTACTGGCAGTAATTATTTCATTTCTCATTACTTCATCAACTTTGAGAGTTTTTCCCAATCCATGTTCAGATTCAAAACTTTTTGGAAATATTACATCTCTTTGAGATCCCATAGATATTACAAGATTGAATAAATCTCGAA
>DAOWGL010000121.1 GCA_030637455.1 Candidatus Nitrosopumilus sp.
ATTATTCTACGACGCAGAGTATTGGCTTCTCGTTATATCCTGTATGTCAAAATAATATTTAACAATGATCATGAAATTTTGAAATGTTACAAATTAAGACTCGAAATTTTTCAAGGACAAATCATGTTAGAGTAATAATATTCATAATCTTCCTAACGATTATGAAGTTCAAATTTGAATCAAGAATTTTTTGAAAATTAAGATTTCTTTATAAACAAAAGTGGGGAGTGTTGAACTGATCTGACAAAACCCGATGGGAGCATTTAATTTCAAAATTGTTTCTTTAAATAACAAAATTTTGACTGAAGTTTATTGGGATTAAGGGAAATCGATTTAAAAGAAGAATATCGTTCAGACAAAGACGATATTGTTTCAGAGTTTTTCTTTCCCTGTCTAAGTAATTGTATTGAATATGACAGATGTGTTGATTTTTTATCGATTCAGACACTAGCAACATTCTCAGTAGCATTTGATAGATTTGCAGAAGGAAAAGCAAAATTAAGAATGATTACTGGGCATAGATTTAGAACTGCTGATCTTAATTTATTTACAAAACTCTTTTCTGAAAAATATACAAAATCATTTGAAGGAAAATCAATTAAAGATATTAAAATCCAAAAACTTCAAGACATTGTAAATAATGGACAAGTTGAATTAAAAATTGCAATTCCCAATTCAGAGGGTATAGCAGATACATTTTCAGAAAGAATCGGGATTTTTAGAGATGAGGATGATCAAACAGTTGCATTTACAGGTACATCTAAAGAATCATTTTCTGCACAAACAAGAGACTTTGAATCAGTGGATGTATTTACATCATGGAATGATAAATCCAGAGTTGAAAGAAAAGTAAAAGACTTTGAAGACTTGTGGCAAAACAAAACAAAACATGTAGAAGTTTATGATTTTATGTATGCTGAAGAAAATAATCTTTTAAAATATTCTTCAGATTGGATTATGAGAGATTAGAGGTTAAACGGTTCTTCAAGTCTGGATTTATTTTCATAAAAATCCATTTTGTTGATTTTATAGTAAATTACTTCACCACGGCGCTCAATTACTGCAATAATAGGTTCTTTTCCCATTTGAGTAATTTCTTCAATCTTTTTTTGTAGATTTCCCATCTTTTCTTGTTGACCTTCATTGAGTCCAAAGATTAGGAATTTTGCGCCTTTTTCACCATATTGACCTCTCTCATAAACTCTAAAATCAGAACCAAATCCAAATCCATCTTTGACAACATACCCCCTATTCCGAAGATCACGATAAATCAAAAATTTTGTAAGAATTTCAGAATCAGTTTTTTGGCAAATACTCATAAAAATATCAAAATCAATTTGTTTTTTGTTCTTTTTTAAAATCAGTCTTTTTGTATACAGCAAGTAAAGTGTTTCAAATGATTTTAGGAATAATTTTTCTTGTTCAATGTCTCCAAACCCCTTTAATTCTAATTCGTGAATCATGTTCTTTTGTGAAATACATGTTTGATCTGAAACTAATTCTCCATTAACTAACGGGGTCTCATCCATAATAAAGTGAAAATCAAAGGATTTCCATATAAGCATTGGAGAATACGAAGAAGGTCCGGCTAACCGTTAAAATATGGGCATTTTGGCTTGAGATTATCATGCATGGTGCAAATTATCGAGATGGAAAAGGTCAAGTCTTTACAAGAAAAGAATACATCAAAGGTAAACCACAAATCAAAATTGCAAAATTTCAAGGTGGTAAAAGAGGAACATATCAGTACTGCGTTCAATTATTGTTAAACGAAAAAATTCAGATTAGACATATGGCTATTGAATCTACAAGATTAGCAGCAAACAAAACACTAGAAAAAACAACTGGTGAAACAGGATATTATTCAAGATTAAGAATTTACCCACACAATCTCCTTAGAGAGAACAAACAAATCGCAACTGCAGGTGCAGACAGAGTTTCAGAAGGAATGAGAAGATCATGGGGAAAAGCAGTTAGTCTAGGGGCCAGAGTAAAACAAGGACAATGTATTATGGAACTATATGTAAACGGCGACGCTCATTTAACAGCTGCAAAAAAAGCACTACATGGTTCATGTGTAAAATTACCAGGAACTCCACTCATCAAAGTAATTGATTGGAATAAATCATCACCATAAATTATCTAAATCAGATTTCTTATTTTTAACAAATTCTAAAAATTCTTGAAATTCTTGTTTTGTTGGTTCTCGATTTAGAATTCTTTTTGACTGATAATAAAATGTGTTATAGATTCTACCAACAACAATTCCCAAAGCAAAAGATTTTGAATCATCAATTAAGGATAGTGATTTGATTAATTGTTTAATTTCATCTTTATTTGATATAGAGTCTTGAATTTTTTGCTCGATTTTCTTCAGTAGAGTTTCATCCATAATTCATCTTAATTGAAATAGTTAAAAACAGTTTAATATCCAAATTCAGCCTGTAGGTTTGTTGCAGTTATAGTACAGTCTGGTTAGTACTCGTGCTTGCCAAGTACGTGACCCGGGTTCAAATCCCGGTAACTGCACCATTTTTTATTTATTCTTTGGAATCAATGCATCTTCAATTATCTCAAGTGCATCTTGAGCTTTTTCGGGTCTTGGTAATTGAATCATAAACACATTATCTTTTCCATAGTTAGATTTTGGTGAAGTAAGTGCAAGCATGGATGTTTTTGCAAGAGATTGAAAAAAAGTAAGATGTGTTTTTGCATTTACAAGAAATGTTTCAGTGATATTTCCTTTTGAAAAAGTTAATGTTATTTCAACAAATGCATTACCCAATCCATCTTGTAAAATATTCAAATCAGTATTAATGGACAAAGATTGCCCTGCAACTTTTGACAGCATTTCATCATATTTTTTCTCATCTAATTCAATACAAGGAGTTTCATTTCCTTCAAAATCAAAAGTGGTGATTCCAGAATGTACTCTATCTAAGAATTCTTTGAGTTCATCAGACATTTTCTTTATCTTCCAATGCTGGAATTACTTTGTCGCCTGCCTTCATCAAGAAAGGAGAGAGGAATGCAGTGACAATAGAAATTATACCAACTAATGGGAACAAGAAAGCACTAACTGCACCTATATCCACTCCAACTTTGATAATGACAATAGAGAATTCTCCTCGAGGAGCAGCCAAAGTAAATGCAGAGCGAAGCGCCTTACCACGTTTCTGTCTGAAAATAAAATTTCCAATCATATTGCCTCCAAATTTCATTCCAGTTGCAACTGCAATCAAAGCAATTGCTACAAAAATATAATTTTCAAGTTGTGAAACATC
>DAOWGL010000212.1 GCA_030637455.1 Candidatus Nitrosopumilus sp.
CATATTTTTGGTAAATTAATCGGATTTTTTTAGTGTTTTTTCAATATTCATATTCAAAACTATTTCAGCTATATCACTAGCATATTCAGCAACTCTTCGAATATTTTCAGTCATTCTTCTTACCCTGTAAATCTCTTCATCATCTTTTAATGATTTTGAAGCATCTCTTACTTTTTTCTCATATTTTGTAATTTCCTCAATTTTTGTGATGGTTTTTTCAGCCTGATTGTAATCTTCTTTGAATAATGCAAGGCATGAATCATCTAAAACAGTTAAGCAAAACTCATTCATTTCTTGTAATTTTTGCAAAATCTCTTTTTTTACAGGTTTTTTAAATTCAATCAAATCTTTTGCTATGAATGCAGCATGATCTCCTGTTCTCTCTATGTTTTTTACAATGAGTCTATATCCTAAGCAATTTCTAGCGTTTCTGAAACCCATCTCTTTTAACATATGCTCATTTTGAATTGCAATCTTTAATTGTCGAATAATGTAAAATCCAAATCTATCTACTTCATCATCTGTATTGATGACTTCTTGAGCCAGTTCTAAATTATTTTCTTTTACAGCCAAAATTGCATCACTTGACATTGACTTTGCCAGGTGAATCATTCGCTTGAAAGCACCATCTACTGATAATTCTAACAAATTAACAAGAACTTGAACTGTAATTCCACTTGTTGAATCTGCAATTATTTCAGAACCCATCAACATTCGTTTTACAGCTTCTTTTACTGCGTTTCTTTGATGAGGACTTAATCTACCATTTTTTGGTTTTACATTAATCGTCTTGTATCCTAAAAAGTACAACGAAATTAATTTTCTAACAATAGAGGCTGCTTCTACTCCTTCATCAATCTCTATCACGGCATCTTCTTTTTTCTGAGTTCTGGATTCAAATTTTGGCGGATATAGCTCTAATGTTGATGAACCTTTTCGAATCATTCTGATTTGGTCTCCTTGTTTGAGACCTAATTCTATAATCCATTGTTTTGGTAATGAAACTATGTATGACGATTTACCTGTAAACTGTATTTTTCTAGTTTCTCCCCTATCTTCCATAATCTAAAGGGAAAATTCTATTCTATATAGTTTGATCCTTGTAATATAGACTAGCACTGAACTAATATTTAGAAAAAATTCTACAATGAATATTGGATCATATCATTAAACTTCAGCATTCTCTTGATGCATTATTTGGAAATGGCACATCAAAATTATTACCAAAAGATATTGAAATGACTTTTTCTCGAAAAACTGGTAGAATTCGAACAGTTTCGCAAAAGGGGAAATTTCTATGTACTTTGAGAATTGATGGAAGTCTTGCAATTAGTATTCATTTTGCTCAAATGTTATTGAAAAATAAAAAATTTAAAGAAAATTGTATTGAGATAAATTCTGATGCTGCACCTTTTGTTGAACAGGGCAGATCAGTATTTTGTAAACATGTTATATCCTGTGGAAAAAATGTCCAAATATCTGCAGACACTCCTGTATTATTCAAAAATAAGGTAATTGCCGTAGGAAGGGCACTTTTGTCATCTGATATGATTTCTGATTTTGATAGAGGTGTGGCCATAAAGATCAGAGATAGTTTAAAAAGTCGTAACGAGGAAATAACATCATGATGCGAGGAGGAGGAAACCGTGAAATGCGAAGAATGATGGATAAGATGGGTTTGGATATGAACGAATTATCTAATGTTCAAGAAGTAATAATTAAAACTGATAAAAAAGAAATCATAATTTCAAAGCCTTCTGTTACTGAAATGAAAGCAAAAGACAATTCAATTTTTACAGTAACTGCTGATAGTTATGAAGAAAGAGAATTAGAAGTTCCAATTTTCTCAGAAGAAGATATTCAGCTTGTTAGTCAACAAGCTGGTGTTGATGAAGAAAAAGCCAAAAGTGCTTTAGAAGAGGCTGAAGGCGATCTTGCACGAGCTATCTTGCTTTTAACAACAGGATAATCTCAGAATATCATATTCTTGTGCCTATGAAATGAATGATTTAAGTAATGGATTATCCGATTTAGAGCATAATGAGTAGCATGGCTGAATCCAAAGTTACAGGAATTATCAAATCATTGAATGCCTTAGAAGATGATCTAGATTCTCTAAATAGCAAAGTTGGGGATATGAAAAAACAACTATCTGTAAAGGCTGTTACTGAAATTGATAATTTGCTAGAAAAAACTCGTCAAATGGCTACTAAAGAAGCTGAAGTTATCATTAATGCTTCTAAAGATAAGGCAACTGCTGAATCTGCAAAAATTGCTCAAGAGGGCGATGTAAAATTATCTGAAATCCAATCTAAAATTGATGCAAATTTTGATGAAGCAGTCAAACATGTAGTGTCAACAGTTTTGAAGGCATAAACCTAAATTTCATATTTCCTTTCATCAATCATCGATCCCTTACAGAATTCACGTATTGGAATTGCTACTACCTATGGTAAACCATATTATAGATTTTCAACTTATTTGAAAAGTCTCAATCTGCCTTTTGATTCTATACTTCCAGGAGAAATTCAGGGCTATTCTGGAAATCTTATACTTACAACTCTGAAGGAATCTCCTAAAAAATGTGAGAAAATTTTACTTCATGAAGATGTTCTTGAACATCATCCTACGGTACTTAGAGGTGTAATGATGCAAAAACTTAATCTCAGTTTTGAAGAAGAAAATCTAATTTTAGGAGTTGATCCTGGTCAGCGAATGGGTTTGTCCATATTCTACTATGGTGTAGAAATTGAGAGTTCAGTTTACAATTCTATTGAAGAATTGGTTTTGCATATTATTGGAATTTTAGGTGGTCTTCGAGCAAAAAGAAAAATTCTAAAAATTGGAGATGGAAATATGCATGTTGCAAAACAAATTGTAAAAATGCTTAATCTAAAATACTGTTCATCATTTGAATTGGAATTTGTAGATGAAAGAAAAACAAGTATGAAAATTAAAAATTTTAATCAGCGAGGAAAACGAGATATGCTTTCAGCAAAATATATTTCTCAGCGGGAGGGATACCGACATTCAATTCTTCCATTATCTATCACTGGTTAGTGATTTTGATATTTTTTGAAAAAACCATAATTTATTGAAAATCTCTGGATTTATGATTAATCAATGCCGATGATAGTATGATAATATTATAAATTTTCATTAATTTTTCTAAAAAAAATGAAATTATTTGTATAACAACTATATTGGTAACTGTAAATTTTTCAATAAATATTGAATTAGCTTAAACTATACATATTTATTGAAGATTTCTTACTTTTTTTTGAAAATTATAATTTTGATCGACCAAAAATATAAAATATTTACAAGAAATTTTAATATTTTATATGAAATTTATCGATCCATCCTTATATAGTTATGAATTCTATACAATAATACTAAGATGACTTGTAAAGGAATTTGTGTAAGATATAAGGCTCAAAAGCCTGTTGGCACTGGAAGATATGCTTCTGGACAACGTCGATGCCAGATTTGTGAAATTTTCATCAAATGGGAAGGACTTTGGTGTCCATGTTGTGGATATAGATTAAGAACAAAACCACGTAATTTGAAATACAAAGCAAAATTACGAGCAAGAGTTGAGGCTGATTCTATGGAAGCTGCAGCAGCTACTGAAATTGAATCAGAAGTTGTAGAAGTAACTGTTAAAGCAAAATCCAAATCTAAAGCTAAAACAGCTAAAGCAAAAACAACAAAATCCAAAGCTAAAGCAAAAACTAAAGAAAAAACTCCATGCACACATTGTGAAAAACTCTTTGTTTATCCAGATAAACATGAGAAGAATTGCAAGAAGAACCCTGAAGTTGTTGCTTCCCAGAAAAGTGAAACAATAGCAATAAAAGCATAAGATTTGTTCGTAGCTCATTGACCTCTTCAAATGGATTTTTCCATAAAATGGTAAATTTGGAGAGTCGTAATTTTTCTTTACAAATTCAAAAATTTGAAAATGGTTATTTTATTTCAGTTACTGAAGGATCAAACAAATTGGGATCAATGGTAGTTTCATTGGCAACTGGACCCACACCAATTACAACCACTATTATTCCATCTAGATCAGAATCTCTTTTTCTAAAACTTGTTTCTGAAAGAATTAGTACTCGCATGAGGGGGATTGCTTTAGTTTCTGCTTTTATCCAAAAACCCTTAGAATCAAATACAGCAAAAGGCTTAATGTCTGAGATTATGGAGATGATTGAGAATGAGTGATTTAAGAAGTTATATTTCACAAATTAAAAAAATCAATGAACTCAAAACCATAAAATCTTCTGTTTCAACAAAATATGAAATTGCTGGAATCACTGCTAAGGTTGATGGGTCTGATGCTGTATTGTTTGAAAAAATAAAAGAAAGTGATTTTAGATTAATAGCAAATTTAGTTGGAACTAGAAAACGATTTGCAATTGCTGTTGGTGGCACGGAAAACAATATTCATGAAAAAGTAATTTCTGCAATTAAAAAAGCAAAAAAATCCAAAATTATTTCATCAGGAAAATTCATGGAAAACAAGTCAAAAAACCTACTTTCTATGCCTATAGTTTCTCATTTTGAAAAGGAATCCGGTCCGTTTATCACATCATCTGTAGCATATGCTAAAAATCCTGAAACTGGCAAACAAAATTCTTCATTTCACAGAATGATGCCAATTGATAAAACTCACTTTTCTATTAGGATGGTTGAAGGCCGTCATCTCCATAGATGTTTTACTGATGCTAAAGAACATGGTGAAGATCTCAAAATTGCTATAACTGTAGGTGTACATCCTGCTATTTCAATTGCTGGTGCATATCAAGCTGATTGGGGAAAGGACGAAATCGATATTGCAAATTCTCTTTTGGGTGGAAAATTAACTTTAGCAAAACTTCCTTTTACAGGCTTGAACGTTCCTTCTGGCTCCGAATTTGTTTTGGAAGGAAAAATCCTTCGTGATAAAACTCATCCAGAATGGATGGTTGAAATGCTTCAGACATATGATCATAAAAGATCTCAACCTGTTTTCGAACTTGAAAATCTCTATTTTAGAAATAATCCAATTTTCCATGATGTCTTATCTGGATATTCAGAACATAGATTGTTGATGGGCATGCCGATTGAATCAAAATTAAATGGAGAATTGAAGAAATCATTTTCTCAAACAAAACAAGTTTCAATGACTAATGGTGGATGCAACTGGTTACATGCAGTAGTACAAATTAAAAAGAAAAATGATTCAGATCCTAAAAAAATTATTAAAAAAACATTTGAATCTCATCGTTCATTGAAACAAGTTACTGTGGTTGATGAAGACATTGATCCCAATAATGCTGAATCTGTAGAATATGCTATGGCTACAAGATTTCAAGCTGATAAAGATCTAGTTATCCTCAAAAATGTTCGTGGTTCTAGCCTAGATCCATCAAGCAATCAACAAAAATTACAAACTGCCAAAATGGGTATTGATGCTACTAGATCTCTTTCCAAGCGTCCAGAAGGATTTGAATTGGCAAAAATCCCAAAAATTGACAAAATTAAACTCGAAAAATATTTCAAATAACCAGAATCAACTGATTAAATTAAATTGAGAATAATAATTAGATAAAAAATGTCACCAGAAAGTTCCAATATGCGAGAAAAAACTCCCTCAGAGTCTCATGCTGAAGTTATTGTTCGAATGTTTCCTTCAGATGCAAATCCAGCTGGAAATGTCTTTGGAGGTGAAATTCTAAAACATATTGATATGGTGGCAGGAATTGTTGCTCAACGTCATAGTCAATCAAATGCAGTTACTGTATCTATGGATAGTGTAAATTTTTTGAAACCTGTTTTTGTGGGAAATGTTCTTACATTAAATGCTAGGATAAATTATGTTCATAATTCATCAATGGAAATAGAAGTTAGAGCTGAAGCTGAAGATATTATAACTGGAATTCGAACTGTTACTGGAACTGCTTTTGTAACATTTGTAGCTCTTGATAAAAATGGAAAACCAACACTTGTTCCTAAATTATCACTAAAAACAGATGATGATAGAATAAAATTTGAAGAAGGTAAAACCCGAATGGATATTAGATTAAAGAATCGTCAAAAATAACCTACATCTTCATAGATCCACTTAAGAATAATGAAAATTATCTTTAGTTAATGTCAGAACAACCAAAAAATAATGAATGGGATTCATTATGGGGAGAATATACAAAATCTCTTGAAAATTGGAAATCTCTCTTTGAGCAAATTCAAAATGCAAGTAAAGACATGCAATCTAAATTCAATGGTGTTTGGGATAAAGCAAATGTTGAATCAAGCGCTGAAACCATGAAATTATTTGGAGAAAATTGGCAAAAAGCTCTCAATGATGTTGGAATGAATTCTTTCAAAGAATTTAGTGAAAATTGGCAAAAGGCCCTTAATGACACTAATGCATCCACTTTCAAACAATTTGCTGAAAATTGGCAAAAGACTCTTAGCTCATCTGGTTTAGAACAGATGAACGTTTACGGCGAAATGATGAAAAAATTTGCTGAAACTTGGAGTTCAATGTGGCCAAAATCTCAATAAATTGTTGAATTGAGAGAAAAATTTTTCTTTTTTTGTACTTGTACTGGATTAGAAATTATGACTGCAGTAGGCGTCACTGGATATTTGTTTCATTTAGAAGAATACATACTATCTTTAATTTCCATGATTGTCTTTGGCAAACTAATCCTTTTTCATTTTATCATGGAATATTTTGATAGAAAAAAATTACAAACAAAAAACTCTCATGATGTGGAAAGAATAAAACCATGATTAATTCATAATTTTTTGATGTCAGTTACTCAGAATGAATATTATGTAGAATTATCTAGTTTTGATGATTTAGCAAGATTGGCATGGGCATTACAAGAGTATCCTAAACGGGTTTATTCTCAAGAACTAGACGGCACTCGAATTATCTCAAGTAGTTTAACACTTGCAAATACATTGTTGATTTTTTATGTACCAATACTAAAATCAGGAAGATATGTTTCATATCAAGTTAATTCTGGAAAAGAAATTTGTGATGTTGTTGAATCTACAAAAACTAATTCTAACTATGCTCCAATTATTCATATGGAATCTAAGATTTCATCTTTACCAGTACAATCAAAGAAAATATCTGATCAATTCCATCCAATACAAGTAAAGGATTTGGGAAGTTTAGCTCGATTAACATATGATCCAGAATTCCCAGAAGAACAAAATCTTACACTTTATGCATTACCGCACAACAAATCTTGGGTACTGGGATACATTACTTCTCTTGAAATGGATGAAGTATACTATAATTTCAATTACGTTGAATTAGATTCAGAACCTACTAAGCATTTTGTTAAATATCAGGGAAATCAAGGCCAAGATCCAGAATTTTCCGATAATTTTGATCATGGCTATTCCTATCTCCCTATAGTCAAAATAAAATCAGAACACTCAATTTTTGGTTTGAGTGAATAAATTTTTAATTATTTCTGACCAAATCTTTAATTTTTGCCCTTGCTTCTTCAACTAACCGTTTTATCACTGGGATGTAAATTTCAGCTGTATAAACAATTTCAATATTTTTGTGATTTTCAATATTTAGGAATGTAGATGCAATTATCTGATTATTTTCAACTTTAGGCTCATTTTTCTCACGTCTTTTATGATTAATAATTTCTAAAAAAACTGGTAATTGTCTTTTTATTTCAATATCTAACTCATCCTTAGAACGTAATTTTTTATTGCTTAAAGGAACTTGAATTTCTTGATTAATATCATCTTTGTATCTGTCTGATGCTCTAATCATAATTTTTACATCAGGTAATTTTTCAAATTTTTTTCTAAAGTTACATATTTCACTCATAAAATTTGGATATGGATTTTTATGTTCTTCGACATATTTTGTTTTAAACCATTCTGAAAATTTAATTGCATTTTCATCATTCTTTAATTTTGCTTTTTGTTGAAAACTTTCTTCAGTAATTGGTTTAGTTAAAAATAATCCAAAATCTCTGTTAGCTTCTTCAAAAATCCCTACTATTATTTTATCTCTTGAATCAACATATTCTTCAAAAAAATGATTTACATAAAATGGATCGGGATCATACTGTTTAATTTGTTTTAAAGTAATTTCACATTTTTCTATTGCTTCTTCAATATTCATTGGACTGTATTAGATTGTGAATTAGTATATTTTGATTGTAATTTTAAACTAATAGATAATTCTTTAAAAATTTCATTTACACTAACATCTACTAAATTTATTGTAGCATTCTCTTTAACAATTTGTTTCTCAAATTTCTCTTTAATTGCAAATGATACTGATGACCAATGTAGTGTGCCTTTCAATTGTTCATTTACTGTAGAATTAGTTGTTGGGAAATTTGCTGGAGAGAAAACAATTCCATTTGTCCATTGCATTGTAGGAATTCCTCCTCCTGATGATCGTGTACTAAATGCTATTTGTTTTATCCAATCCTCAAACTTGTATTCAATTATCTCATGAATAATCAATTTTTTCCATGGTTCGATAGAAATTTCCATTAATTTCAATTATACAATGCTGATTATAACCCTATTTTTTGTGCTATTTTTAGATATTTTTTTCAAATTTTTAGATTTTTTTTAATTGATACTTCAAAAATTATTGCTTAATTAGTAGAAACTAATCATTATTTTTTGTAATGAAAAAATGGGCTGATTTCTTAATTTCAGAAGTAAGCTATGATTCTGAGCATTTAATTTCGATAGCTACACGACATGAAGATACTGATAATGGCATTACTAAAGGTAAATCCATAAATCGTTTAACAATTTCTTCTGATATAAAAAATGGATTTACATACATTACAATTTACAGTGGGAAAAATTCTTGGAAACCAGGTAACAAAGTTAAAACTTTTTCAATTGAAGGTAGTCCTTATCTTAGATTAGATAAAAATAAAGTGAAATTAGATTTTCTAGGTGATTTACCAGAATCTTCATTTGTAGAAACAATTCAAGAATTAGAATTACAACCTGAACCAATCACTGAACCAGAACCACCTTCTAGTCCTAGAGGTTCATTACCAAAAGAATCTGCAGAAGAACTTCCACAAGAATTAGAATTACAACCTGAACCAATCACTGAACCAGAGGAAGAAGAAGCTACTCCTGAACAATTATCACAAGTAAATGATATTCAACAACAAATAGATGATTTAGAGAATATTCTATCAAACCAAAAATTCTCTGAACCAGAGGAAGAAGAAGCTACTCCTGAACAATTATCAAAAGTTAAGAAACTAGAAAAAGAAATTAAAAAATTAGAGGCTGTAGATGTTAAACATGAAATTAATCAAACATTACGAAAACCAAACAAAAAACTTGATGATCTGGAAAATAAACTTGATAATTCAGATAATGTTAAAATTAAAACCCCTGAATCTTCTACTCAAGAAGCTTATTGTGTAAAGTGTAAAACAAAAAGAATTATCAAAAATCCAGAAGAAACTATCATGAAAAATGGTAGACCTGCAATTAGAGGAATTTGCTCAGTATGTGGGTGTAAAGTTTTCAGAATAACTAAAATAAAAAAATAAAAACTTGTTTTGTAAACTTGGAAATAATCACATTTGTCCTGATTGCCACGCCTGATTGAATTTTTTGATGGCATCTTGATATGCTACAATTGAATCATCTCCAGATGAATTTAGAAATTTTTCCCATTGACCATTGAATTTTTTAATTGATTCAATGTTGGTTTCTTTAAAGATATTTTCCATCATCTTTGTTTGTTGTTTAATATATTCAGGCCCAATTTCTTCCCAAGTATTTTCCCAACTTGAACTAACTTTTTTTAATAATTCTGCATCTGATTCTAATGCTTTTTGACACGCATCATGATATGTCATTAAAGTTTCATTTGTGGCTTTTTGCCATTGTGCAAGGGAATCTTTCCAGCCACTCAAAGCAGAATTGTAGTCTTTCCAAGCTTTTTCAAATTCTGGTTTTTTTGATGAATTTGAAATTTGTTTTTTAGGTTTAGAAACAGTTTTTTTTACTGTCTTCTTAGGCTTACTCTTTTTCTTGGCTGCCATATTGTACTTTGAAAATAGTAGATGTTAAATCTTTCAACAATTTCATCATGTGAAAATATCTTGGTACTAAAAATCTGATGCTTTTGAAAATATTGGATTATGTTTTTTGTCTTTGTCTTCAAATAATTTGTAATGTACCTTGCATAGATTCCGTGTCTCCCTAAAACTAATTTTTACAGTTTCTATAGCTTTTTCTTTACATTCTGATATACTACATTGCATTTGAAAAAAATACCTATCATTTACTAATAAAACTTTGAAATTATGTAATTACCAATGCTAACTTTTTATGATTGTAAAATGTCAAAAAATTATGAATGATGAAGAAAAAGGAGAGCAATTTTTAAAATTAATTGATGATCAAAATAACATTCAGTGGAAAATTGTTGCAAAACTAACATCTCTAATTTCATCTGAATGGAATTCTGAAGAATCAAAAAATGAACTTAAAACTCTGGTAGAAAATCATTCTGAAATTACTAAAGAATTGAATAGCTTAGATGATAAAGGGAGTATTTTATAATGCAGAATCAACCATTAGTGCAATAAATAATACTGCCAAGTAAGGGCTAGAGAATTTAAACAATGTCCAGGCTGCTTTTTCCATTGGTTTGACTATAACCCATGCTGATAATCCTAGCATTAATGCACCTGATGCAATTGCAGTCCATAGATATACTGCTCCTACCATTTCTTCACCGCTTTGAGTTGTAATGAAAAATGGAGCAATTGAAAATAATACCATTACGACAGTTGAAATTGCAATAGCCCTAGCAGAAGTTTTTTCTGATTGTACTGCAGTCAACATTGGAACATTGACTTTGTTATAATCTTCTTTGAAATGTAAAGTGAGTGCCCAAATATGCATTGGAATCCAAATGAACACTAAACCTGCCATAGCAAGACCCATTGTCCATAAATCTGACATGCTTACTGCTACCCATCCGATCATTGGAGGTGAGCCTCCACATAATCCACCTAAAATAATGTTAGTTCTAGAATTTCGTTTTAAAACATATGAGTAAATTATAATGTTGTTTACTAATCCAAATGCAATGAAAGTAGTTGCCCATGCCCCTTGTTCTAATGTTGTTGTAAAAGAAATCCCAAATGCTAGAACCAAGGAAATACCTGCTAATACTAATCCAAAATTTCTTGCCTTTACTGCAGGATAGATTCTTTTTGATGGTAGAGGTCTGTCTTTTGTCCTTTCCATAATAGCATCAATGTCTCTATCGTGATAATTAGTCAAAGTATTTGCAGCGGCTGAACCTGCAGCAACTGAAAATAACATCAACAGCCATGTTGCTGGGGCTATTTCTATATCGTAAATATTGGAAGCTGTTAATGCTGCACCAAATGCTGTAAAAACTAGTAAATACCAAATTTTTGGTTTTGTTAATTCATAATATACTGCTACTCTAGATTCAGATTTTTGCTTTTGCAATATTAGTCACTATCCTTTGATGGCATATATGGCATTGCTTTCATTCGTGATTTCATTTCGATAAATGATTCAGATGACTGAATTCCTTCAATTCTACCAATTCGTTCAGAGACCATTTTATGCATCTGATCTAATGATTTTGAATACATTGTAACTAGAATGTCAAATCTACCTGTAACTTCTGCAACTTCTCTAACTCCATCTATTTTGAATAATTCTTCAATAATATGATCTCGTTTTTTTGTATCCATATTGATTCCAGTTAATGCCTTAACATTGTAACCAAGTTCTTCATCATTAACAACAATTGTAAAACGTTCAATTAATTTTTTCTTAACTAGTCTTTTTATTCTTGAATATACTACTGATGAATTAACATTAATTTTTTTTGATAGACGTGGAACTGAAATTGAGGCATCATGTGATAATTCTGATAAAATTTGC
>DAOWGL010000195.1 GCA_030637455.1 Candidatus Nitrosopumilus sp.
GTAGCTGGAATGGCAATTTTAGCCTCTGGAAATATTGGTTTCACCGATGTCCAGACATTAATCACACAACTGTTATCATACTTTAAAGTAGTAGCAAATCCTAAGGCTGTGTTTCTAACCACAGAAGCTATTACCGATAATTCTGTTTCAGATGTAGATGCACAAAATAGACTAAAAGAGATGGTAGATGAAACTTTGGAAATTGCGTCTAAATTGCATCAAGATTAAGGTGTAGATTTACTATGAAGATTTTAACAGTATAACTACCATCAAAAATTTGTATTATAACAGGATAATCAAAATATGATTCTGAATTTTTCCTTTAACAAATCCCTATGGAATTTAATTTTCTGCAGAGATATTCATTTGAATGGTGGATTTTTCAATTCTTATAGAATTACCAATTAGATTTATTTCAGTTTGATAATCCATTGATTCTGTAAATAAATTTGTATTAGAAAATCCAATGATTATAAATTATCTATGATAATACTTGCAAAGAGTATATTTTTAAACATTATAAAATGACTCGGTATTTAGAATAAAAAATTTTTTCTTACTCATTTATGTTCAAACTTCAAAAGTAAAATATTAACATGATGTTGAAATTATACTATTGAGTTTGAAAAAAGATCCAACTGAATTATGTTCATGTAAATGCCATTATGGCGGTGCTGTAAGTTGTCCTAGTTGTAAGAATAATCATGACATGACATGTTGTCATTGTAAAGATTTGGACTAGTTACTCTTAGTTTTTCTTTTAGAAGCTAACATTTTCAGATTAGCCAATTCGGTTTTTAATGATTCGATCTGAACAAGAGTTTGCAAGTTAGAAATTTCTTGATTTAATCTTTCAATTTCACCATCTTTTAGTTTCATAGACTCTTTTAGATCATTTAGTTCAGAAGATAATTCATTTTGAGCCTGTTTTATTTTTGAAAAGCTAACTTGGCTACTTGTAGTAACAATGGTTTGTGGACTACTCAAACTTTTTTTTTACTGTTAGTATCCTCTGGTGCTTGTTTATGCATGTAATCTGTACTTTTCTGGGATAGCCAACACATCAAGGTGAGAAACCATGTAATAGGAACTACTACCATAAATGTAAAATTCAGTATTGGTGCAAAATCAACAAAGTATGGCCAAAGTCCTGTAAGTACTGCCGCAAAAGCACCAACCGAAAGAGTGGCTAAATGATTATAGAAATACCCCATCAATTATTTGAAAAAATCATTGTTTATAACAGTAATGCTGAAAATCATGAAAATAATGTAATTAAAAAGAAAAAAGGCCGAATTTATTCGTCTTTCTCAGAGGTGATAGTTGCTTTAGGCATATCTGATTGTAAAATTTGGATCTTTTGTAGTAATTCAGTTCTCAGATCTCTTGCAACTCTCCTCACAGTTGGTCGTGGAACACCTAGTTCATCAACAACTTTGGTATAGATATCCTGCTTGTCAGTTACCCCTTTGTCAAGATAAGAATTAATCGCTTCTTTAATTATCGTGCTTTGGTTTGTACGATTCAACGAATACTGAATTTTAATTGTTCTATATAACACTATAACTTTTGCAATTTCAAAATTGTAATTTTTAATTAATTCAGACAGTATAGATAATAATGAAACAAAAAAATCTAAAGTCTACATAAATTAATTTTCTAACGAAAACCGTACAAATGATTATAGATTTTTTAATATTGTTAAAGTATCTGCAAGAAATTTCTAAGTCATTTTCACAAAAGACTATTAAGATGTCTTTGTAGATTGAACCTGATGACTACAGTAAGTATTGAAACGAATTTAGGAAACATTTCATTTAAACTTCTACCTGAATTAGCTCCAGAAACTGTAAGAAATTTTCAAAAATTAGCCAAAGATGGATTTTATGATGGGACTCTTTTTCACAGAGTAATTCCAGGATTTATGATTCAAGGAGGCGATCCTAATACAAAAACTGATAACAAAGGTTCATGGGGAATGGGAGGGCCAGGTTATAACATCAAGGCTGAATTTAGTTCAAGATCTCATTTACGAGGAATTGTTTCCATGGCTAGATCACAAGATCCAGATAGTGCAGGTTCACAATTTTTCATTGTTACATCTGATAGTGCATTTTTAGATAGAGAATACACTGTGTTTGGTGAAGTAACAGAAGGAATGGATGTTGCAGATAAAATTGTAAATCTTGATAAAGATGGGAATGATTGTCCACTAGAAAAAACATCAATGATTCATGTTACTGTGGAATAAATGGACTCAAAAATTATTACAAGTTTTCTAATTTTATTAATGATTTTAGTTGTTCCACAGGCACACGCTCAATTAGAATCACTTAGTGAAGTCAGTCAAAAATCAGTTCAAGTTACAATTGATAACGAAGGAAAGGTAGTGGTAGTACACCAAATAATAAATTCAAATCAAGATAAGATCTTAAAATTTGTAGATGGTACTGTTTCAAATTTAGAATTCATTGACAAGTTAGGCAGACATCAATCAATGGATGTTATTGAGGGATCAAAAAACATACCAATTTTAGCTAATCAAGGAGAGATGTTTGTAAAATATGATCTTGATGATGCTCTAGTTTTAAAAAATAACATTTGGACATTGAATTTTAGATATCTTGAGACAACAACTTTTGTAGTTCCAGAAGAAGTGGGACTATTATTTGTAAATGAAAGACCAGTTTTCTTGGAAGGGAAAAATGCTTTTACATGTCATGGATGTCAAATGGTTTTAGAGTATTCAATTAATGAACCAAGAAAAATTCAATATGTTAATTGGGAAAATCAAGAATTTTTAATTGAAATGATTACATATACAGAGATAGACAATTTTGAATTTAGTCAACCTGCTAAACAAATTAGTTTCAGAGTAAATGATAGTAATCAATTTGTTACAACAATAATACCTCTAGAATTATTGTGGGGTCCATATGTTGTATTATTAGATGATGAAAAAATATATTTTAATGAATATATCAATAATGGAACTCATGTTTGGGTAAACATGAAACCAGATACTACCGGCGAAGTTGCAATAATAGGAACCACTGTTGTTCCTGAATTTCCAATAATTGCACCATTGGCAATTGGATTTTTAATGATTATGATAATGCCATTTGTAAGAAAATTTAATCTCCATTAGATCCACAAGAACAAAAACCATATTCATCAATTCGAACATTACAAATTACACATTTTTCACCATATTCCACTTCCCATGCTTCCTTTCCAAAAAGCTTGAAATGATCATCAATTTCTATTGGAATCTCTCTTTTCTTTTCCAATGATTTGTATAGTCATTTCAACTATACATACATTATCGGAGAATAGTCATGAAAATTGAATGTGGATGTCATTGTATAAAATGCAAAAGTACAGATTTGGAATCAAATAGAATTGGAAACGTTGAGAAAGATGGGTATTTTGACATGCATCATACGTGTAAACAATGTAATACACATTTTGATCATTTAGATGGTGAAATTTTTTCGCACTGTAAAAAATGTGAATATTTTTCTAGTTAGCTATTAAAGATTCTTGAATAAAATAATGAGTTCGATTTTCTTCGGAATTTTTCATTATTTCTTTGTTAGAAGCCATTTTAGCTAAAGCCTTTGAGACATCTAATGGACTAGTTGCCCATCCATATTCTCTAAGTTGTTGAACTGTTTCAGTAACTGTTCTAGGAGAATCAAAGAATTTGCTTGTTTCTAAAATCCTCAGTTTTGATTTAATTTCATGAGATGTGATGTATTTTGGTTCATTAAATTCAGGCTCATATGCTTCAGCATCATCAAGATATTCCAAGCCAAACTGTGCTGGATGTTCTGCCTCAGTTGGTGATTGAGTAGCATCTGTTTCGTAAACAATTTTAGCTTGATTTTCAGGTAAATGCTGAGAAATATCATCAATGATTTCACCTAATGTTTGATTATCAACATAGAAATCTCTAGAGTCGACCTCAATTTCATTTTCGCCTAGTTTGAGTTTAATTCTAGCCATCATGATTATATCATTTATTTTTGATTTATTCTGGTAGCTCTAAGGAGCTTTAAGATTACATCAAAACTTTTACACAATTTATTGTGATTTTTTTCCTTTCAAGTTAAATGTAAATTTACAAAAACTAGTCATGAAATCTTCTAAAAAAGCAGGCATAGTAATTCTATTTGTACTAGGCATCAGTATTTTTGGATATTCGCAATATGTGTCTGCTTCACAAATTGGAGTAAGCATTAGTCAAAGTGAATTATTAAATGAAAATGATAAAGGTTCAAACTATAATGTTGAGTTACAATTTGAAAATCCTTCATTATTGGTATTAACTGCAGGAGAAACAGAGTTTTTTGTAATTTCAAATGATGAAATTATTGGAAAAGGTAATCTTGAATCATTTACTTTACAACCATTAGATAGCAGTTTTGTAAAGGGTACATTTCATACAGATGCTAACTCAGGTGAATCACATTCAGTGAAAATTTCAGGAGTAACGAAATATGATCTACTAGTTACATCAATAGATGTTCCATTTGTATACTATCCAACAGAAGAACAAGCAAGAGAATTTATACATCAAAATTAGTTTCTCATCAAATGCTTACTGTTTTTGGATCTACTGCATTAGATACCATCAGAACTCCTAAAAAAACTCTAAAGAATGTTTTAGGTGGGGCAGCTACGTTTGCAGCAATTTCTGCCAGTAATTTTGTAGATACAGGTTTAATCGCAGTAGTTGGAAATGATTTTCCTAAAAAATATCACAAGGTTTTATCAAAATATCTTGATTTGGAAGGATTAACTATTAAAAATGGAAAAACATTCCGCTATGATGGGAAATATGATAGTACCCTTAGCACAAGATCAACATTAAAAACTGAATTAAATGTTCTAGGTGATTTTAAAGCAACTGTACCTGAAGCATATAAAAAATCTCAATTTGTATATCTTGCAAATAATGATCCAGAACAAAATACTACTCTAATCAAAGAATTTGATAATGTTAAATTTTCAATGTGTGATACCATAGACTTTTGGATTTCTACAAAAAGAGATGCAGTGATTAAAATGATAAAGGCAGTTGATGCTGTTGTAATTAATGATGAAGAAGCTAAACTCCTAACAAAAGAATTCAACTTGATAAAATGTGCAAAGAAAATGATGGAATGGGGAGCAAAATATGTCATTATTAAGAAAGGTGAGCATGGTTCTTTGATGTTTTATGATGATGTAATTTTTCCAACTGCAGGATTCTCTCTAGAAGATGTTGTAGATCCTACAGGTGCAGGAGATTCATTTGCAGGTGCAATGATTGGATATCTTGCAAGTAAAAAATCTACAAAGATATCTGACATCAAAAAGGCTGTTGTTTATGGAAATGTGCTAGGATCATTTGCTGTAGAAAGATATGGTCTTGATGGATTATTAAAAATTAAAAATAGCGATATTGTAAAACGTATCAAGACGTATGAAAAAATGATTCGTTTCTAAAAAGACTTAAGTTTAATTATTTCTCAAATTAATTCATCGTTGTCAGAAGAAAAAGATCGACTAGAAACAATATTCAAACTTCAAAAAGGACTATCAGAGATAATGAAATTGGATAGATATCCAAAAGATTCTGAAGGAAGAATTTCTGCTTTATGTACTGCCATAATGCACGAGGCTGTAGAACTACAAAGAACAACAAACTGGAAATGGTGGAAAACTCCTGTCGAATTTAACGAAGCAGAGGCAAGAGAGGAATTAATTGATATTTGGCATTTTGTTGTACAGGCATCTATAGAACTAAAACTTACACCTGATGATATTTTAGATGAATATAAAAAGAAAAATGAAATCAACCGTGAAAGACAAAGAACGGGTTATTAAAAAATTCTAGAGTTTTTTAAAATTAATTCAATTTCAATTACATTAATCAAATCTACAAGTTTTACATTATCTTGAAAATATTTTATTTCTGATTTTGAAACAGTGAGAAACGGATCTGGACTAGTAGAATTAATTATTCTATTATTTTGATCAATTCCATTTTTGTGAAGTTGAAACAATGAATGACCTGATTTATGTCCCCAAACCTCTTTGCCACAGACAATCATGGTATTGACTTTAGGATGTTTGTTTACATATTTGATAATAGAATCAATTCCTTTATTTTCAGAAAGTAATCGTCCTGCAATGGATATTTTGCTTAGAATTTCAGAATTTCTAATATTTTTGAGTAAATCTATGCTTGAAAGAGTACAAATAGCTATTTTTGAATCAGGATTTCCAAGGTAAAATTCTTCATTGATGGGTAAAATGACTTTACAAAGTTCGCCAATAGCCTCACCTATTGCATTCACAATATTTCACGTATTGTTTTAGCAATAAATTCAATATTTTTTTGAGTTACATTTGGATGAATCGGTAAGGATAGTACATGTGAAGCTGCCCAATCAGTAACAGGAAGTTTTGTTTTAAGTTTGTAGAATGGAGTTTTATGAACAGGTGTAGGATAGTAAGAAGCTGCACCTATTCCTTTATCGTTTAATTTTTTTAAAAGATTGTCACGTTTATCAGATGAAATTGTATAAAGATACCAATTTACATTTTCATTTTTTCTCTCTTTTGGTAATACAACATTAAGATTAGAAATCAATTTTGATAATAACATAGCATTATTTTTTCTAGATTTTAAAAATTTAGGGAGTTTTTTCATTTGTACAGTTGCAATTGCTGCGTTTATTTCAGGCAATCGTAAATTTAGACCCAACATTCGAGTGTCATATCCATGAACCATTCCATGATTTCTAATCATTAGCAGTTTATCTCTAAGATTTTTATTATTAGTTACAATAAAACCTCCTTCACCAGCAGTCATTACTTTTGCAGGATACATACTGTAACATCCCATTTCAAAAAAAGTTCCAGAGTGTTTTCCTTTGTAAGTAGATCCTAAAGATTGTGCAGAATCTTCTATGATAGGAATATTATATTTTTTAGATATTTCAGAAAGTCTTTCGATAAATGCTATATTTCCATATAGATGAACTGGAATTATTGCTCTAGTTCTTTTAGTAATTTTTTTTTCTAAATCATCAGGATCTATAGTATAATTTTCTTTTAAAATGTCAACAAAAACTGGTTTTGCTCCAGTTGCAACAACTGCATTTGCAGTTGCTACAAATGTAAATGAAGGAAGTAAAACTTCATCTCCTTTTTTAATATCTAATGCGTAAAGTGCTGCCTGTAATGCTGCAGTACCAGAATTTACTGCAACTGCATATTTTGATTTTACAAATGATGCAGCAGATTTTTCAAATGCCTGAACATGTTTTCCGCCTAAATTTGCAGCAGATGTTAGAGCTCCATTTTTAAGAATTGACGTGACTACATCTATCTCTTCTTTACCTACAATAGGAATGTTAATTGCAATTTTCAACAATATTCTTGTTTATAACTAGTCTATAAATCTCAGCAAAGAAACATGAATTTTTATATTTCAAAATTCGGCAAACGGCATCATGAAGCCACGTCATCTTGAAAAATCAGATTCAGGCTACAAAGTCTATCTGTACATTTTCTATATTTGTGGATTCATTATGGCATCATCATTAGTTTTTGGGGTATATGTTACCATGATAGAATGGATGGAAAATGGAACATATGTTATGGGAGAAGCAATTCACAATACAACTATACCATTTGAAAATTTTGCAAGAGTAACTACTTGGATATTTTTCTCTACGATAATTGGGTGGTATTGTGTTACAAGGATTGGATGGAGAAGAACTGCAGGTGATAAAATTGTTGGTACAAAAATGGCATTACTTCAATTAATGTTGTTAGGATTTTCAATAATTTCACTCTATGAAGTATTATACAATTTTACTGTGTTAAATGCACAAATGACTGCAGGTGTTATCAATGGAATGGTTCCAGACATTGATAGATTGGCAGTTGCTTATCCAGATCCTGATAGACCATGGAATTTAGTATTTGCAACCAAAGTATTTCTTGCATCATTTATCATTACTACTCATGGATTTTATCTTAGTGTAAAACCAAGAAAAAGTCTAGATGAATCAGAAATAGTGTAGCTTTTTCTATACAGAAAAATTTGGTAAAAAAACTATATCAACTATGAATGACTAATTTGTACATGGGATTATTTGGTTCTAACAAAAATGAATTAAAATGTAAAAAATGCGGTACAGTTCTTCCAGATTCTGATAAATTAGAAAAACATCAAGAAAAAGCACACAATAAGAAAAAAGAAAAATGTAGAGTTTGTGGAACTGAATTTGACACTACAGATGATCTAAGAAAACACAAGAAGAACTGTAAATAAAATTATTTAGATAATCCAGATTCATATTTTGGCTGTCGTTTCAAAGCTTTTTCAATTGCTTCTAAATTTTTAATTTCATTTTTAGAATTTAGTGATAAAGTTTGGATCATTTCTGAGCCTAATTGAACTGATTGTTCTGGTAATGTTTCAAGAAATTTTTCAAGACCTTTTTTATAATTTGAAATTAATTCTAAACCTTCCTCAAGAGTCATAAACGGTATGAAAATATCTTCTATTCAAACCTTCTAAATTCAAACTGGAATTTTGAATAACTTTATACGTTTACTTCTCAAAAGTTGTTTTGATTTGGATATTACAGAAAAAGTAGATTTAATTCAAAGACCACCAACTGAAGAAATAGTAACACAGGAAGAATTAATTGAATTGTTCAAAACTAATTCATCTCCAAACCATTACATTGGTTTAGAAATTTCGGGTTTCTTGCATCTTGGCAGTCTAATTAGTACAGGTTTCAAAATTAATGACTTTGTAAAAGCTGGTGTAAAATGTAAGATTTTTCTGGCTGATTGGCATACTCTGATTAATGATAAACTTGGAGGGGATTGGGAAACAATTGAAAAAGTTTCAAAATATTATCAAGATGCTTTCAAGTTAGTTTGTCCAGATGCAGAAATAATTTTGGGATCTAAACTATATGAAGAAAAAACAGAATATTGGTCTGATCTTGTAAAATTTACAAAACATATGTCAATTGCAAGAACAATGAGAACTTTGACTATTATGGGTCGTTCTGAAGATGATAAAAAAATTGATGTGGCAAAATTACTTTATCCAGCAATGCAAGCAGTTGATATTCATTCTTTAGATGTAGATATTGCACATGCTGGAATGGATCAAAGGAAAATCCACATGTTGGTTAGAGAAATATTTCCAAAAATGAAATGGAAAGTTCCTGTTGCTGTTCATCATAAATTATTACCAGGACTTTCAAAACCTGCAGATTCAAGCGATGACAAAATCGTAGGGAAAATGAGTAAATCAGATCCAAACTCAGGAGTGTTTATTCATAATTCTGATGATGAAATTAGGAAGAAAATAAGCAAAGCATGGTGTGAAGAAGCTAATATTGTAAATAATCCATTATTAGAAATTTCAAAATCTGTAATCTTTCATGAATACAATGAAATGAAAGTAGAGAGACCTGAAAAATTTGGTGGAAATGTATCGTATACCAATTACAATCAACTGGAAAAAGATTTTGCAGAAAAGAAATTACATCCAGGAGATTTGAAACAAACAGTTGGAAATTATTTAGTTAAAGTTGTTTCTCCAATTAGAGAAAAATTGAATCTCAGTGAAGAATTAAGTGAAGTAATTAAGAAAAGTTTCTAGACTTTAAGATCAGGATTGGTTTGTTCTTCTAAATTATATTTTGATTTGTAACCTCTTGGATTAATCATCAAATCTTTGTAAGTGTAAGTTGATGAATTTCCAATAATTACAGTACTAATCATGCCTAATTGATCTGAATGATTAGGCAAATTTTCTAAATCAGTCATTACTACAGTTTCAGATTCTCTAAATGCACCTTTGATAATTGCAACAGGTGTAGTAGGTTTTCTATATTTTAAAAGAACTTTTCTTGTATCTTGTAATTGATGAATTCTTTTTTGACTGGCAGGATTATAAATTACAATTACAAAATCACCTTGTGCAGCAGCTTCAACTCTTTTTGAAATAACTTCCCATGGAACTAGAAGATCACTCATACTTACAACTGCAAAATCAGTCATTAGAGGTGAACCAATAAGTGATGCACATGAATTGAGTGCAGATACACCTGGAACAATTTCCACTTGAAGATCATCTTTTGGATTCCAACCAGATTCAGCAAGTGTTTCATAGATCAATCCTGCCATTCCATAAATTCCTGGATCACCACTTGATACAAGTGAAACAGTTTTTCCAGATTTAGCAAGATCAATACATTGATGAGCTCTTTCCACTTCTTGTGTCATTGCATAACGATGAACAGTTTTTCCTTCAATAAGATCTTGTACTAAATTTACATAAGTTTCATATCCGACAATTGTATCACTTTCACCAATCACTTCTTTTGCTCGAAATGTCATATGGTCATGATGGCCAGGTCCGACACCAACAATGTAGAGTTTACCAGTCAATTTTAAAAGAAATTTTTTATCAAGTAATTTATCCGTTTAGTGATATTCTATTGAAATGGATCAATGAATGGACAATTTACTATATGATCACTGTTAGTTGGTCTAGCAATACTAACTGAGAGTTTATTCTCTTCACTAAATGAGTCAATATCAGACCTTGTTTCTAGAATTTTTGCAGATTTTGCATCATTCCATTCAACCAGATAGATTCTCCACATAGGACTGTAATTTGCATCTCCAAGTGAAGCTCCAGCAATTCCTGCTTGAAATCCTAATGGACCAGAACCAATAATTCCATTTTTGAATTGGAATAAATCTACAGCACCTGAATGAGCAATTAGATTTGCTGAACTTGGAGATGAGGCAACTCCCATTGTTTCGGCAGGTCCTGATGGTGTTGCATCAGTAACAATATAGTAAATAGTCCTACCTTCAGGTCCCCAACCTCTATGAGCTACAAAAGTTACAGTCATTTCATCTTTATTAATTTCAGTTATTTGGCCACCACTGTAAGACATTTCATCAGAAATTTCTTTGTCAGAACGAACTTTCATTTGTCCATCAGGCCAAATAATTTGTGGAGTATTCAATACAATTCCTGTTTCATTAAATTCAATTCTACCACCTTCTTCAGCTGCAATTACATCTAATGCAGATTCAAACTCAATTTCTTTTTGACCAACTTTCCAAGTAACTTCAATAATAGAATTTAGTGCACTATATTCTGATTCTTGTGTTGGAGTGCTAGAAAACACTTCATTTTGGAATCCATATATCCCATCACCTTTCACTCCATTTTTGAAAATGTATAATTTTTGAAGTGTATTTTCTGGAACATCTGCAAGTACTGATGCAAATTCTACATTCCATTCTTGTTTATCTGAAATAGTTTTTGCATAATTTTTATCACTACCATCAGTTATGATGTAATGAATTTGATTTCCTTCATAGATTCCTTTGTGCATTGGAATTGTAGCAGGTACATTTGTTCTTGAAAGTAAATATGATGATTCATCTTTTTCAAACTCAATTTTTTGCATTATTACTTCAGTAGGTTGTCCTCTAATCCATCCATCTACACTAACAGTAGTTGTGAATTTTTTAGAATTTGGTGAATGTAATGCAAGAGCTGCTCCTGTAAACTCAAAAGAACCTGAATTTTTCTGTAAATCAATCAATGATAAACCATAGATTGTTTTTCCATCAACTGTCCATGTAGGTTGACCTTTTGATTCTTGGGAACTAATTTCATGTAAAACTACAATCTGTACAGGTTCACTTGAGGTAAACGTCATAGAGCCATCATAGATTGTTTCTTCATTAGGAGATAAAATTAATGCTAGTTGGTGATTTTCATGTCCTTGACCTGGATCTTGAGATGATGTTATAGTTTCAGTAAAATGAATTTTTTTTCTAGAACCTGCATCAACAAATTGATCAGTTGATGAAGATACAAAAATAATACCAATAGAAATAATTCCAATTATTAACAAAGATTGAAGTTTATTCAACAAATAATCTTGAGATTATTCCCTTAAATGATTTGTCTTAATTGATTTTATTTAGTGCAAATTCATCATGTAAAGCTCGTACAGCTGTATTTGTATCAGAATTTTTTACAACAAATGCAAGATTAAGCTCAGATGATCCTTGAGTAATCATAGATACGTTTACTTTATTTTTCTCAATTGCACCAAAAACTTTAGAGGCAACTCCAACAGTTCCTCTCATTCCTGAACCAATTAGTGCAATTATTGCAACATCTGTAGTAACATCTAATTTTTTGATAATTTTTCCTAATAATTCCATCTCTAATGCACTAACTGCTTTATCAAGATCTGCATTTTTTACTACAATTGTAATGCTTGATTCAGATGGATTCTGTGAGATCATCATTACGTTGATTCCAGCTTTTGCTAGTGTTGCAAATATTTTTGCCGCAGTACCTGGAGTTCCAACCATACTACCGCCTTGAACATCAATTAATCCATTATTTCGTACATTACTTACGCACTTTACGGTATTTTTTGCAGCTGAAGAAGTTGATGCAGAAACTAGAGTTCCTTCATTTTTGATATTGAAAGAACTTCTAATCTTCATTGGGATTTTCTTTGTTATTAGAGGTTCAAATGTTCGTGGGTGTATTTGCTTTGCACCAAATAGAGCCATTTCAATTGCTTCAATGTATGAAACTTCTTTGAGTAATTTTGCGTTTTTTACAATTTTTGGATCTGCAGTCATTAAACCATCAACATCACTCATTAACCAAATTTCATCTGCTTTTATGCAGGAACCAACAATCGTTGCAGAATAATCAGATCCCCCTCTACCAAAGGTAGTGACATGACCATGTTGATCAGCACCAACAAATCCTCCAACAACTGGAATTGTTTTCTTTGAAAATAAAGCATCTACAGTCTTGGATACTCTCAATCGTGTTGTATCAATGAGTGGTTTAGATTCACCAAAATTGGAATCAGTAACAATTCCCACTTCTTTACCAGTAAGAGGAATTGATTTTATTCCTGAATCGTTAATTGCTGATGAAACTAATTTTATCGATAACCTTTCTCCAAACGAAAATAGATAATCCATTGTTCTTGGAGTAACTTCACCTAGTAACACCATTCCATCAATTAGGGCAACAAGTTCATTAAAATCCTCATCAAATTTTGAGAGTAATTTTTTTCTTATGTCAGATTTTTTAATTGTCTGTTTAGCTAATTGTTTATGTCTATTGGTAATTTTTGATGCAAGTTGTTCAGCTTTAGATTTATTTTCTTTTTTTATTGATTCTGAAATTTCTATTAAATCATCTGTAGTTCCACTAGTTGCAGAACATACAACGACAATTTGATTTTTCTTTGATAATTCATTAAGATTTTTAGCTATTGCTTGGATGTCTTTGGTGGCAGAAATTGATGTTCCACCATATTTTATTACAAGTCTCAATTCAAAATACCTGAACTTGTTAATCTTTAAATGCTTTAACTTTCTACGCGTGGAGCCAAGTAAAAGTGGATTCTACCAATATTTGCTACTTTAAATTCAATTCTAAGAGGTTTTGCGCTTGAGAATTCACATGTAATTGAGCCTGCTTTGGAACCTACTGCTTTTACTACAGGATTTAGATATTCAAGGCTGTAAGTACCAATACTGTCTTCTTTTGAAGAAATTTCTTCAATTTCTTTATCATCTTTGTCTAGTTCAATTACAACTTCACCAGAATCACCTTTTCCTGAAAAATCTCCTTTTGAATCAGATGTATGTATTGTAAGGTAATCAGATACAACTTGAACATCGCCAAGAATTGTATCAAACTTTGAAGAAGTCAGAACAATTTTTGAATCATATGGAATTTTTGGTAATGGTGTATCAGTTGCAGAACTTTCAATTAATCGTATCTTGTATTTTTTATTTTTTCCAACTGTTACAAGTAACATGTTTTGTTCAGAGATACTAATCTCAATGCTATCTTTTTTGTCTGCTCTTTTGATGAGTTTTGAGAATTCATCAATTCTCACACCAAATTTAATATCACTATCGCACTCATATTTTTCAAATGCAGAATTAGGCCAGGAAATATCAATTAGAGCTACATGTGATGGATCCATTCCTCTAAAAGTAATTCCTTCTGCTGTTGCAACAAAAGTTGCTTCTTCAACAAGTGTTGAAATTGCAGAAATGATAGCTTTTAGATCATCAGATCCACTTGTTTTTGCACCGAAAGTCAAATCAATTTTCTTGTCTTTATGTTCCAGTTAAACCTTATGTGTAATCACGCCAGGTGTATTTGCATTTTTGACAACGATAAAATCTTGTTGTTGGTTCATCTGCACTTCTAGTTTGGAACATCCAACCAACTGCTTCATCATGTCCACATTTTTCACAATCTATCTTGATAGTTGGATTAGATTCTTCACCTTCATCTCCTTCAAAAGCAAGTAATGAGAAATCTGGTTCTTCTTCAGTAGCAATTTTTTTTGTTGGTTTAGCTTTTTCTCCTTCAGTATAACCACATTTAGAACATTGAAGGCCTGAATCACTATTTTTTAACTTGACCTCACATTTGGGGCAAAACTTCAATCTAATTTACCTTAATTTGAGAATGGAATAGTTGATTAAATTCTTGAGCCATTTTGATGGCAGAATCTGTTGCTTTTTTAATTTCACCAAGTGGTTTTGAACTAGAATTAACTCTCATCCAACATTCATTGGTAAGAGGGTGCTTTACAATAACTCCTGCAAAATCAGTAGATGATGCTTTTAGCAGTTCATGTTGAATTATGTATAAAATTCCAATATCAGTTTCAGTAATTGAAAGGCTGATTTCTTTAGGCTCAGAACTGATCACTTGTGCATTCATGTATTCAGAAAAAGCACATATTGCGGATATAAATCATTATGAGCAGGAATAATGGCAGAAAGCAAGATTTCAGTAATAGAATTAGTAAAATCCAAAGATGAGTACTCATCTGACGAAAATATCGAGATAAATGTTCAATTTTCAATCGAAGGAGACATTAGAAATGCCTTCAACGAGGCAAATTGGACTAAAGCCTACAATAACAACGATGTTTCATTCAAAGTGAAACATGGTATAAAATTGACATCAGGTGGATTGAGAAAGAAGGAATTAGGAAGAACCATTGATACCTATAGAAAGGCATCAATATTTTGGACTCGAAATCCAAAATTAGTCAATCCAATGAAAGATAGACGAATTTGGGTACAGATAGCCAAAAATTTTGAACCATTTATCAGATTATCAGAAGAAGAAGTTAGACAGGAATTATTTGACTTTAATGAAAAATTTGTATTCAAAGCATCAGATTTAGGAAAAGGTAAACACAAGATTGGCGCAGAAGCTTTTGCATCTTGGCAAAAGCATGACTTTACAGAAACTGGAAGTATCAAAAACAGCTCAAGTGAAATTGAAATTACAATCAATTAGGGATATAAGGAACTTTTTTGTGGAAATACTAATGGCAAAATACGATGGTCTGTTAGGACAACCAATACTTGAAGTTGAAGAACCTGATAAAGATGATGGAATTACCTTTATCCTCAAAGACAACAGGTTTATGTTCATAAAAGCAGTTGATGGTAAAATTGAGACCATATCAATTCCAGAATAGGTGAATATGAATGGAAAAATTTGACCCAATCAAAATGTTAGAACTTGTTAAAGTAGAAGATCCTGATGCAGACGGTGGATTGACTTTGTTTTTTCAAGAAGATAAAACCTTGAAGATTAAAGTTGTAGATGGAAAATTAGTTTCAGAATTTGTTTAAACTAATTTCTTACATGTTTTTCATAAAATCCAATAGCTAATTCTTGTACTTCAGATTGAATTGAACCTGGTCTTTCATCTCGAATTTTTTTAATTGCGTTATTGGCTGAAAATTTTTTGTATTTTATAAAATAACAAGCAAGTATTGTTCCAGCTCTCCCCATTCCAGCTGCACAGTGAACCATTACGGCTTGATCATTTTTAATTTGTTCATAAATGAAATCAACTGCTGAATCTATTCTATCCATATCAGGAGCTGTCAAATCAGGAGTTGGGACATGAAGATATCCAATATTTTCAACCCACTCATCTGGTAGTGATTGCTCAGTCATAGTTACAATTGATTTTACGCCTTGATTTAGAAGCCAATCAAATTCATCTAAACTTGTTGGAATACCTGAACCTGCTAATTTTTCTTCAATTAACCAAGAAAAGTTTGTGGGTTTTTTTGTAATTTTACCATGAACCTTTCTCCAAACATTACCAGGTTTACTCATGTTAAATTTAGGATTGTTCTATATTTTTAGTATTACGTAAGTGTCATTATGATGCTACTGCACGTACAGGAGAACCTGTAGCATTTTTTAGCTTTAAAGGGAGAATTGTAAAATTAAATTCCAAAGATCGTATTTTATTCATGTTTGCCAAATTTTCTACTATCAAAATATTGTTTTTAGATAATATATGATGTACAGAAAATGATTCATCTTTTCCAAGATCTATACTTGGGGAATCTATACCAACTAAATTGATTTTTTTAGATGCAAGATACTTTGCAGATGATATATCTAATCCAGGATTTTCAGTGAAATAATTATTATTTTTCAGATTTTTTTGCCAATCTGTAAAGAAAAAGATTGAAGAGTGGTTTGGGATTTTACCATTCTTTTTTTCAAATGATGTGATATCTGATTTAGTAATAGGAGTATTCTTTGATTTTTTGAGTTTGATTAGAATTGCTTTCCCAAAGAGTCTATCAAGAGGAATTTGATGGATTTTTAGTCCTTTTTTAACAAAATGAAATGGTGCATCTAGATGTGTTCCTGTATGTGAACTTAGGAATAATAGTTCAAGATTATATCCATCATGTTCTATATCTGACCAATTGATGAATTGGGGTGTTGGAGATCCAGGAAAACTTGGAATAGATTCTGATATTGTAAGTGACAGATCTATTGGCTTCACATTATCAGAACGTATTGGTGATTAATCAATTTTGAATAATGAAAAGTTAAATACTGTATCATGAAAAAACCACTTGTGCCTACAGCGTATGTTCTATTGAATTCTGATTTAGGATCAGATGAATCAATCATCAGCGAAGTAAAACAAATTCTTGCGGAAGAAAATGTGAAATATGAAGTTCAGGGTGTATACGGAGTATACGATATTGTCCTAAAGTTAACTTCTGATGATGCTGAAAAATTACGTGCAATCATTACCAATAAAGTTAGAAAAATTAGCAAAGTTCAATCTACGCTAACAATGATGGTAATTGAAGAGCAAGAAAACCTATAATTTCTTTATTTTATCAATTACATCTAAAATCTGAGATTCAGTATTGAAAAAGTGTGGTGATACTCGTATTATCTTCTTGTCTATTATTTCCCTTACTGCTAAAATGATATTTTGTTTTTCAAGTTTATCAACAACTTGTTGAGAATCAAATCCTTTGATGTTAAAAGAAACAATACTTGTTCTAACATTTGGATCATCTGGACCATACAAAATAATATTTGGAATTTTTGATAATTCTTCTCTAAAAAGATTAGATAGGTATTGATTTTTTTCACGAATGTTATTCATTCCAAATTTTAATAAATAATTTGCAGATGATTCTAATCCAACAATTCCCACATAATTTCTAAATCCAGTTTGAAATTTATCTGGCAATTCTTTGTATGCCAACTTTGAATCATCATAAATGATTGCAGATTCACCACCAATAGTTTTGGGTTCTAATAGTTCACTAGAACTTCTTTTACAGTAAAATAATCCTGTACCCATAGGTCCACAAAGCCACTTAGATCCATTAAATGACATGAAATCACATTTTATTTTTGAAACATCGATATCACCAATACAACCTATACTTTGTGCACTGTCAATGAAAAATGGGACCTTATTTTCAAGAATTTTTCCTATTTCTTCTACAGGTATAATTGCACCAGTATTATACAATACATGACTAAGTGTAACTAGTTTTGTCTTATCATTAACAAGTGATTCTAAATCATCTAATTTAAAAAAACCATTATCATCAATGGGTAAATTTTGAATAGAAATTTTTTCTTGTAATTTAATCCATGGGTAAAAATTTGCATGATGTTCGTGTGTCATTCCGCGAATTATCATATTAGAGTCATTATCAAAAGATAATCCATTTGCTACAAAATTAATTCCATCAGTAGTACTTTGAGTGAGAACTACTTCATCAGGTTGACAAGAGATAATTTTTGCTATAGTTTTTCGCACATTTCGTAGTTTATCATTAACAAATGGTTCTGACTCTTTTGAATCAGGACCAATAGAATTGTATGTAATTAAAAATTCTTTCATAGCCTCAATACTTTGAGTAGGCATTAAAGAGACAGAAGCATTATTGAGATAGATTTTATCTGAGATTGGGAAATCATCTGAAATGTCTTTAGATATCAAATTCATTATTATATCTGTAGAATGCTAATTTGGTGTTGGATAAAAATCCTGAGCAAATTATAGATAATGATTTAACACAAATTCAAATTAAATTTGAACAAAACAATCCAAATATCGTTTTATGTTCAAAACCATTCCATAAAATTGAATTTCTTAATAGATTAATCAATTCAACTGAAGATCCAATAATTTTCATTGACATGGATTTACTATACACGGGATATGTAGAATCTAAAATGATTCAGAAAAAAGAAAATCTAACAATCTTTTGCCCAAATAAAACAGATTGGGAAGAAAAATTCTCTGAAATTATTTCCAAAGTATCAAAAGACAGATTTTTGATAATTATTGACTCCTTTAACGGGGTCTACAATTTGTTTGATGACTTGGAATCAGCCATATTCATTAATTCGTGTATAATGTTACTCTCATCAATTGGAAATCATGTTAAATCATCTGTTGTAATAACTGGAATGGCACGAAAAAAAGAAAATGATGGTTGGATTCTTTCACCAGGTGGAAGACACATCATTAAATCAGAAAAAACAGGTGTTTATTTTCTTAAAAAAACTGAAAATGGCTTGACAATTAGCACTTTAGAACAAACAGATGGAAAAAGAAAATAAAAAATGAAAATCTAAGATAGCGATCAAAATTAAAACGCCGTTATAAAATATCAAACGCCGTTATAGCACGATATTTCTAGGCAAATTATATTAATACCAAATCAAAAAATACTTCATTATGCCTGTAGGAATAATTCCAGACATCAGTGAACAAATGTGTATCGGATGCGCACTATGTGTAGAAATCTGTACCACACTTGGACCAGATGTCCTAAGAGTAAAACCAGTTGAAGGCTGGAAGAGAGGTAAAGCATTTGTCTTTTACCCAGAAAGATGTATTTCAGATGGTGCATGCATTGGTGTATGCCCAA